>JAPLPC010000302.1 GCA_026400425.1 Hyphomicrobiales bacterium
AACAAAGAGACCGAGCGAAGTTTGAAGACATGATTTTTCTGCGTTCGCTCATCTATCAGGTGCTGTTCTACGCCTTGCTGGTGTTCTGGATTCTGGTCGCAATCCCGACCTTGCCGTTGCCGCCGCGCGTCTTCATGGGCGTCGCCAAGATGTGGGGACGCAGCAGCATCTGGCTGATGCGCGTGGTCTGCAACACCCGGTTCGAGGTGCGCGGGCGTCACAATATTCCCGACGGCCCGCTGATCGTCGCATCGAAGCACCAGTCGATGTGGGAAACCTTTGCACTGCTGCAGTTTTTTGACTCGCCGTTGTTCATCTACAAGCGCGAGCTCGGCAGAATACCGTTCTTCGGCTGGTATCTGATCAAGTCGAAGATGATCGAGGTCAATCGCAGCGGCGGCGTCCGCGCCTTGATGGATATGAGCAAGCGCGCCGCCCTCGCGATCCGTGGCGGTCGTCAGCTCATCATCTTTCCCGAAGGCACGCGCCGTCCGGTCGGCGCGCCACCGGACTACAAGAGTGGCGTCGCGCAGATCTATACGATGAGCAACGAGCCGTGTCTGCCGGTGGCGCTGAATTCCGGCCTGTTCTGGCCGCGTCGCACCTTCCTGCGCTATCCCGGCACGTTGGTGGTGGAGTTTCTCGAACCACTGCCGGCAGGCATGGACCGCAAGGCGTTCCTGCCGCTGCTCGCCGAGCGGATCGAAGCGGCGACGGATCGGCTGGTGGCGGAAGGACGTGTTGAACAGGCGAAGATTTTCGGGCGGGTGCCTGACGTGGCAGTGAAGCCAGCATAATTTTGTGCAGCGGCTGATGGTCTCCCTCCCCGGAGCGAGGCGAATGGGGAGGGTGGCGCGTAGCGCCGGGTGGGGTCTCTCCCCACGTGACGTCAGAGTTTGGGGAAGCACCCCACCCGTCACTCGCTTCGCTCGTGCCACCCTCCCCACGGCGCCGCTGCGCTTCGCTTGGGGGAGGGAAAAGGACCGCGCGTTACTTCTCACTCATGCAGCATCAGCGCCAGTTTATGCAGCTGCGCGTCCCGAAATCCCTGCGCCTCGATGGATGCCACCGTCGACAGCACGTAATCGCGATTGTTGCCCGAGCGGCCGTGGCCCTGCCGCACGCAACGCAGTTGTTCGGCGATCGACAGACGGCCGGCATATTGCACGTGGCCGCGATCGGCCACATAGGTCAGCGCGCTCACGCGCGAGCGTGCCTCGTCATCGAGCCAGACCGAACGCATCACCTCGCGATACACACCAGTCGTCTGCTCGCGCTCGCGCAAGTACGCGATTGTCGCCTCCTTCTTGTCGGCGGCCACGCGAAATGCGATGCCGCGGCAGGCGCCGCCGCGGTCGAGGCCGAGCACAAGACCCGGCTTTTCCGGCGTGCCGCGGTGATCGAAGGAATAGACGCAGAGTGCGCGATGCTCGCCGATCAAGCGGGCCGGCTTCTGCTCCAAAAAGTCGAAGCCGGGGCGCCACATCAGCGAGCCGTAGCCGAAAACCCAAAGGTCATGATCCGAGTCGGGCGCAGGCGAATTGAGCGGGGTCATGGGGTCGCACTAGCAGAAACCGGTCGATCGTGCGAAGGGCTTTCCAGCCTACCAGCCATCCGCTTCGCTCAAATCGCCGTGCCACCGCCGATTTGACAAATTCCTGCGCTCTAGGGTCCATCATGTCAGACATTCTCGAACCTCGCCGCCGTCGCCTCGGGCTCCTGTTCTTCATGCCCGTGGTGGTCGTCGTACTCTGCCTCGCATGGACCGGTTTCTGGTTCTTTGCCGCATCCAAGGTCGATGAGAATGTCGGCCTGTGGCAGGCACGCGAGGCCGCGGCCGGGCGCAAATATGACTGCGCCAATCGCTCGGTCTCGGGCTTTCCGTTCCGGCTCGAAGTGCGCTGCGACGGCGTCAGCGTATCGCTGCAGGCACAGACGGCGACGCAGAACGCCACGCAGATTCCGGTCACCGCCAAGCTCGGCGAGATTCTGGTGGTGGCGCAGATCTACACGCCGCGCATGCTGATCGCCGAGTTCAAGGCGCCGGCGGTGATCTCGCAAGCGGGCCAGCCCTGGATGGCGGTGGGCTGGAGCAATGCGCGCAGCAGCATCACGGGTCTGCCCGGCACGCCGGACAGCGGCGATCTCGTGTTCGATGATTTGTCCGTGGATCGCTTCGCCGGCACCGTGCAGGCGCCCACGGTGCGCGCCAAGCGCGTCGTGCTCAACGGCCGCACGGTGGCCACATCGACACCGGAGAAGCCGGTGATCGAGACCGCGTTGCGCATCACCAGCGGCTCCGTCGCCGACGTGCATCCGCTGCTCGCGGCACCGTTCGATACGGATATCCGGGCACAGGTGTCGGGCCTCAGCGATCTCACGCCGAAGCCGTGGCCCCAGCGCTTCCGCGAAATTCAGGCGGCCGGCGGTCGTCTGGAGATCACGCAGTCGCGGGTGCAGCAGGGCGAGATTATTTCGCTGGCGACCGGCTCGCTCGGCATCACGGCGGCGGGCAATCTCGACGGCGAATTGCAGATGACGGTGACCGGGCTCGACAAGGCGATCAATGCGCTGGGGATCGACAAGCTGCTGGAGATGGGGGTGCCGCAAGAGGCGCTGGATCGCCTCGCCCCTGGCGTCAAATCGCAGGATGTCAACAATCTGCTCGGCGCGCTGGATCGCGCGATCCCGGGGCTCGGCAATTTCGCACGCAAGAATGCGGGCGCAGGGTTGGCCGCGGGGGTGAATTCCATCGGCGCGCCGGCAGTGCTGGAAGGCAAGCCGGCGCGGGCGTTCCCGCTGAAGTTCGTGGATGGCGCGGTGTTGTTCGGGTCGCTGAAAGTCGCGCAGATCCCGCCGTTGTTTTGAGGGGCGCGATGACGCCGCAAGGTCTGTAGGGTGGGCAAAGCGAAGCGTGCCCACCACTCATGCGGTGACCGTCGTGGTGGGCACGGCGCAACGGCGCCATTGCCCACCCTACAGATTACTTCTTCTTCAACGCCGCGTGCTTGCGGCCGAAGTCTGCAGCTGCTTCGTCCTGGCCGAGATTGACGATACCTCTGCGGATCGCACGCGTGCGGGTGAAATGCTCGAACAGCGTCTCGCCATCACCCCTGCGAATCGCACGGGTGAGCTTCGACAAATCTTCCTGAAACGCGCCGAGCATTTCCAGCACTGCGTCCTTGTTGGTCAGGAACACGTCGCGCCACATGGTGGGATCGGAGGCTGCGATACGGGTGAAATCGCGGAAACCACCGGCAGAGAATTTCAGCACCTCGGACCGCGTCACGTCTTCCAACTCGTCGGCGGTGCCGACGATGGTGTAGGCGATCAGATGCGGCAGATGGCTGGTGACGGCGAGCACGAGATCATGATGCGCGGCGCCCATGATCTCGACATTGGCGCCGAGCGTGGTCCACAGCGCCGATAGTTTCTCGACGGCGGCGGGATCAGCGCCGTCCGGCGGCGTCAGGATGCACCAGCGATTCATGAACAGTTCGGCGAAACCGGAATCCGGACCCGAATTCTCGGTGCCAGCGACCGGATGGGCGGGGATGAAATGCACGTTGTCCGGCAGATGCTCGGCCATCGCGGCAAACACCGAAGCCTTCACCGAGCCGACATCGGAGATGATGGCGCCGGGCTTTAGATGTGCGGCAATGCTCTGTGCGACATCGCCGGCGCGGCCGACCGGCACGCAGGAAATGACCAGGTCGGAGTCCTGCACTGCCGACGCATTGTCGTCGGCGATGCGATCCGCGAGCTTGATCTCCTGAGCGCGGGCGCGCACCTCGGGCGAGGCATCGGTGGCGACGAGTTCGCCGGCGAGGCCGAGCTGCTGGATGCCGCGCGCGAGCGACGAGCCGATCAGGCCGAGGCCGATCAGCGTGATGCGTGGGAACAGCGGCGCGTCAGTCATTGCGTTGCATGAATTCGCGCAAGGCCGCGAGAACGAGCTCGTTGGCTTCCGCGGTGCCGATGGTCATGCGCAGCGACTGATGCAGGCCGTAGCTCGCGACCGCGCGCAGCACGAGGCCACGCTTGGTCAGGAACGCATCGGCGTCGGCCGCGGTCATGCCGGGCGTGGTCGGGAAGTGGATCAGGATGAAATTCGCCACGCTCGGCGTCACCTTGAGGCCGAGCTTCGACGTGATCGGTGTCCTCTATCGCCGCCTTGGCCGCCAGCATCGCCGGCGCCGAGACGTTGAACGGGCCGCGCACGCGATTCATCGCATCGACGATGTGCTCGGGGCCGAACATCCAGCCGATGCGGAGTGCGGCGAGACCGTGCACCTTCGAGAAGGTGTAGCAGACCACGGTATTCTCCGTGGTCTTGGCCATATCGAGACCGCTGTCATAGTCGGGCTTTTCGACATAGTCGGCATAGGCCGCGTCGAGCACCAGCAGGACGTGATCCGGCAGCGACGAACGCAGGCGTTTGACTTCCGCATAAGGCAGATAGCTGCCGGTCGGATTGTTCGGATTGGCGAGCCAGACCAGCTTGGTCTTGTCAGTCACGCATTTCAGGATCTCGTCCACGTTGCAGGTGAACTCGATTTCCTTGGCGACGACGTTGGTGGCGCCATTGCCCATGGTGGCGATGGGATAGACCAGGAAGCCGTATTCGGTGTGAACAGCCTCGTCGCCGGGGCCGAGATAGACATGCGCGATCAGGTTCAGGATCTCGTCCGAACCGGCACCGCAGATGATGCGATCGGGGTCGAGGCCGTAACGCTTGCCGATGGCGTCGCGCAGCACTTTCGAGGTGCCTTCGGGATAATCCTCGAGATGCGTGCCGACGCGGGCAAAGGCCTCCTTGGCGTGCGGCGAGGGGCCGAACGGCGTCTCGTTGGCCGACAGCTTGTAGACCTTGCGGCCGGCCTCCGGCACGGGGGTCTTGCCCGGGGTGTAGGGCGCGATATCGAGAATGCCGGCTTTCGGCACGGGGCGGGACATAGGAGTGCTCCGGATCGTCTTCAGAAAAGGTCAGGCGGTCGGCGCGCCGTCTGCGGGCACCGTATAGCGGGTTGCGTGGCTGCCGACGAGGGCGGAGGACCGCACCGAGGCTCCCGCTGCGATCAGGGCAGCCTTGATGCCGTCGAAGGTCTGGGGCGTGCTGATGGACACCAGCAAGGACGCACCGTCGAAAGCGGTATCCGGCACCACGACCACATCGGCCAATGGCGCCAGCGCACGGGCGATCTCGGCGTTCCAGCCGGACACGCGGATGCTCCAGCATTCCACCTCGGTGACCATGGCGCTGTCGGCCACCCTGGACACCACGAACACTGGCAATGCGGCCGGATGGTCGGCGCGCTGGATGAAGGGCAGCCGGGCGATGATCTTCGGCACGCCGTCGCGCTCCAGCTCGTGCCACCATGACGTCTGGCCGGAGGTGGCGGAGACCAAAGCGAGATCGCCCTTGGACTTGGCCACGGCTTCCACCGCCGCCACGGCGCTGAAATGCGAGATGTAGGGCACCGTGAAGCCGAAATGGAAACGCGCGGAGTCGCGCATCGCGCTCTCGCCGAGCGACAGATCCGCATGCAGCGAGAACGGCGCCTGCACATAGGTAAACGTCGAGATGATGACGCGCCAGATACCCTCGACGGTATCGATGGGCAGGATGCCGCGATGGCGCTGCACCAGCCGGCGCATCATGTCGGCCTCGCGGGCAGGGCGGAACGCGGAACCGACCTCCTGGGTCTGCTTGACCGAGATCAGCCGGTCGATGATGTCGCCGCGCGACATCAGGAGCTGATGCACCTGCGCGTCGATGCTGTCGATCTCCTGGCGGAGCTCATTCAGGGACGGCGGGGCGGGGGGCAGTTTCGACATGAAAACGGACCTTGGGCGACGACCTTGGCGACAATCTCGGGTGACTTGGGCTGACAGGGCCCCTGATTAGGTAAGACGCGGGTTGAAAGCAAAGAAAACATGACAGCCATTCCAGCGATTGCCCCTTGGGCAAAGCGTCCATGCGCACCTTATATTGACCTCCATCGGGTCATATTGACGGGTGGCCGAGGCCAGACTAATCTTTCTGCCTACTCCGTGGTCATTTGAGCCGGCCGGCTTGCAGCCACGTTAAACAATTCGCTAAACAGGCCGGGGACGATTGCTCCCGGCCGAACCGTATGTTCAGGCCGGGTTTTTCATGCCCGGTATCCGTGTGGAGGACTCCCGCGAGGGAGCCGGGTATTCGCGATGGTCAACGTCCAGCCCTTGAAGAGCGTGTCGGTCCGACCCGAGGACCGCAGCCAGGAGGCCAACAATCCGACCTCGCTGGTGGAGAAATTCGGCACGGACGAACCCCTGCGGCTCGATTGCGGCGTCGATCTCGCCCCGTTCCAGATCGCCTACCAGACCTATGGCACGCTGAATGCCGACAGGACCAACGCCATCCTGATCTGCCACGCGCTGACCGGCGACCAGCACGTCTTCAATCAGAACCCCGTCACCGGCAAGCCGGGCTGGTGGGGCACCATGGTCGGCCCAGGGAAGGCGCTGGATACCGAGCGCTATTTCATCATCTGCTCCAACGTGCTCGGCGGCTGCATGGGCTCGACCGGCCCGGCCTCGCTCAATCCCGCCACCGGCAAGATCTGGGGCCTGGATTTCCCGGTCATCACCATTCCGGACATGGTGCGCGCGCAGGCCATGCTGATCGACCGGCTCGGCATCACGCAATTGTTCTGCGTGGTCGGCGGCTCGATGGGCGGCATGCAGACGCTGCAATGGACGGCAGCCTATCCGGAGCGCGTATTCTCCGCACTGGCGGTGGCTTGCAGCACCAAGCATTCCGCGCAGAACATCGCGTTCCACGAACTCGGCCGCCAGGCCGTGATGGCCGATCCCGACTGGCGTGGCGGACGCTACTTCGAAGAGGGCACCCATCCGCATCGCGGTCTCGGGGTCGCGCGCATGGCGGCGCATATCACCTATCTGTCCGACGCCGCCCTGCATCGCAAATTCGGTCGCCGCATGCAGGACCGCGAGTTGCCGACCTTCTCGTTCGATGCGGATTTCCAGGTCGAAAGCTACCTGCGCTATCAGGGCTCGTCCTTCGTCGAGCGTTTCGACGCCAACTCATATCTCTATCTGACGCGGGCGATGGACTATTTCGATATCGCCGCAGATCATGACGGCAAGCTCGCCGAAGCGTTTCGCGATACCAAGACACGGTTCTGCCTGATGTCTTTCACATCGGACTGGCTGTTTCCCACCGCGGAATCGCGCGACGTCGTGCATGCGCTGAATGCCGGCGGCGTACGGGTGTCGTTCGCCGAGATCGAGACCGACAAGGGGCACGATGCGTTTTTGCTCGACGTGCCTGAGTTTCTCGACATCGCCGATGCGTTCCTGAATTCCGCAGCTGCAGTGCATGGTCTGCCCGTAGGGGAGGCAGGACAATGACGGTGCACCAGCAGGGCCTGCATTTCAGTCTGGCGAAACCAGCGTCGCCGTCGCTTGCCAGCTATCGTGGCGATCATCTGCTCGTCGCCGAAATGATTCCTTCCGGCGCCAAGGTGCTCGATGTCGGCTGCGGCGATGGCGATCTGCTGCAACTGCTGGAAAGCCGCGGCATCGATGGCCGCGGCATCGAACTGTCGCGCGAGGGCGTCAATCGCTGCGTCGGCAAGGGCCTCGCGGTGGTGCAGGGCGACGCCGATACCGACCTCGTCAACTATCCCGACGACGCCTTTGACTATGTGATCCTGTCGCAGACGCTGCAGGCCACGCGGCAGCCGCGCGTTGTGCTGGAAAATCTGCTGCGCATTGGCCGTAGCGCCATCGTGTCGTTTCCGAATTTCGGCTTCTGGCGGATGCGGCTGCAACTGCTCGTCGGCGGCCGCATGCCGCGCACCGAGAACCTGCCGGCGACGTGGTACGACACGCCGAACATCCACTTCTGCACCATCAAGGACTTCGTGCATTTATGCGACGACATCCATGTGAAGATGGAGCGCGCCGTGGCACTCGACCTCCATGGCCGCCCGCTACGTCTGAATGCGCCGTGGTGGTTCTGGAATCTGTTCGGCGAGCAGGGCGTCTTCCTGTTGGAGCGCGTGGGGAAGTAACTCTGTGTTCCTCGGTGCGGAGGCGCGGTTGCGCCGTCTCGAACCATGAGCTGGCTGGGCTCCGGCGTCTGCCGCCATCCTTCGAGACGTGGTTTCGCGAATTCTCAGCATGAGATCAGAGTGCGAGGACGTCCGGCAGTGCTTGTATCAGCCCCTCGTTACTCTCAAAAGCTGCAATTAAAACTAGCTAATCCTCATAGGTATTATACCAAGTCTCCCGCTATGCGGGAAGCTGCTATGTCTATACGTATGAGGCCCGTTAAACTTAAAGGCGAAATCGGGATTTGCGCCCAGAAATGAGCCAGATTCGCGCCGTTTGACGTCTTGCTTTCGTCACACGCAGCCTGTTTTCACACACCCCTCAAACAGTTGGAGCGCGTTCCGATCATGGGCATCGGATATTTATAAGGGTTAAGTTTCTATGGTTCAGTTCGTTGCGTATCGTCGTGCACTTGGTCTCTTCGCTATGGCGCTGTGTTCGGCCGTCATCTTCGCATCCATCTCTCCGGCGTCGGCTCGGCCGCAACATGGCGCCAAGCGCCATCACACGCAGCACGTCAGCAAATACACGCACAGCTCTCGTCATCACGTCCGTCGTGCGCGCTATGCCCGGCGACATGCTGCGCGCATGCAGCAGCAGGCGCCTTCGTTCGGCGACGCTGCGTTCGGAAACAATGCGAATTTCGCGAATGCCAATGCCAGCATGAATCAGCCCGGTGGCGGCTTCGGTGGCTCGGGCCTCGTCGATACGGCGCGCAGCTTCATCGGCCGCGGTAATCCGACGGCGCGCGGCCGCCTATGGTGTGCCGCATTCATGAACCTCGTGCTGAAGCGCACCGGCCATCAGGGCTCGGGCTCCGACATGGCGCGCTCGTTCTCGAATTACGGCCAGCGCCTGTCGGGTCCGCAGGTCGGCGCCATTGCCGTGATGTCGCGCGGTCGCCGCGGCGGCCATGTCGGTGTCGTCTCCGGCATCGATGCCAAGGGCAATCCGATCATCGTGTCCGGCAATCACGGCAATCGCGTCGCCGAGTCCACCTACTCCAAGGGCCGCGTCTACGCTTATGTGATGCCGGCGAGCTGATAGAGCGCGTTGGTCAACAGACGTCATTGCGAGGAGCATTTGCGACGAAGCAATCCAGTCTTGGCTTTTGGCTTTCTGGATTGCTTCGCTTGCGCTTGCAATGACGGAGATTCTATTCTTCGACCTCGATCCGATCCTCCGCGGCAATGCTGCCGCCGGCGATCACCTCGGCATAGATGCCGCAATCCGCGTGCCCATAAGCCTGCTGCAGCGTCTTCGGAATCGTCAGGTCGCGCGCGGCCGTGTCCGGATCGACATTGGTCGCGGCGCAGCGCACGATGCGCTTCACGACCTTGAGCCTGACATCGCCGATTATCAGTGTGCGATCCAGCAGGTCGAATTCGTGCCAGGACGGCCAGCCCGTCACATGCAGATTGCCGCGGAAGCGCAGCGGATGCACCGGCTGGCCGATCGTCTTTTCGAGATCGGCAATGCTGGCGAGATTGATGATCGACACCACCTTGCGCGGGACGTCCGAAAAACTGTGGCCATTGGCGAACAGCACCTTTGGCGGGCCGCGTAGCTCGTCGGCAAAATTCGCCGCAAAATAAGCCTCGATGGCCGCGCGGCCCTCGGCCGACTGCAGGTCGGCCCGGGCGACCTCAGTGCCGTCCTTGTTGATGGTCAGCGTATGGCTGGCGTCGTCATAATGGCTGCGCAGCGTTGCAAGGCGCTCGTTGCGCATCAGCATCAGAAACTGGGTCTTGGGGAAATATTGCGGCGCTGCCGGATCGAAACCGATCGGGCCGTTCTCGATGGCATAGCGGCGGTCGGACGGCAACGGCTGGCCGGGCGTCAGCGCGACGTCGGTGAGCCGCTCGGGCGTCAGGCCCTTGACGGGATAGCGATAGATGCTGGCGAGGCTGGCTTTAGGCTGTTCGGTCATGGCGTCAGCCTTAAGAGATTTGGGCCTCCGGCGCCACTGCGGGTCGGCCTCGGTGCGTGGC
>JAPLPC010000444.1:0-3685 GCA_026400425.1 Hyphomicrobiales bacterium
TGCGCGCAGGAATGATGGCAGCCGGTCAGATGGATGTTGATCGGGGTGTCCAATTCGACGCGGGTATCGCACCACTCGGCGATATGCGTGGCTGTCTGCTTGGTATCGGCGTTGCCGAACTTGCAGCCGGCGCGGCCGGTACAGGCGATCAGCCCGGCGCGAATTTCGGTGGTCTGAACCGCAAGCCCGATGGCTTCGATGGCCGCAACGGCCAGCGCGACGTCAGCATCTTTCACACCGGGAATGAGCAAATTTTGCCAAACCGTCAGACGGATATCGCCATCGCCGAGGTCGGCCGCGATCTTGGCAAGGCCGCGCATCTGATCGGTGGTCATCTTGCCGAGCGGCAGCACGACACCGATCCAGTTAAGGCCGTCCTGCTTCTGCTTGTGCACCCCGATATGCGCCGTGCGATCGAATTGCGGTCGCGGCAGCAGCGCATCCGCCGGGATGCGGGTGAACGGCGCGCCCAGCTTTTCCTCCACAAGGGCAAGGAATTTCTCCATCCCCATGCCGTCAATGACGTATTTCAACCGCGCCTTCAGCCGGTTGGTACGGTCGCCGAGATCGATGAACACCCGCACGATCGCGTCGGACACTCTGGTCGCATCGTCCGGCTTCACGATAATGCCGGTATCGGT
This sequence comes from Hyphomicrobiales bacterium, assembly GCA_026400425.1. Lineage (GTDB taxonomy): Bacteria > Pseudomonadota > Alphaproteobacteria > Rhizobiales > Xanthobacteraceae > Tardiphaga. The sequence goes on from JAPLPC010000444.1 coordinate 642, forward strand.
CGCGAAATCCTTGTGACCGGTGATGCCGCCGATGCCGAGTTTGAACCAGACCCCGGGCGCGACGCCGAAGCCATCTCTCACATCGACAGCGGCTAAAGCGATGTCGTTGGTGTCTTCCAGCACCGCGATCTTGCCGGCGCCATCGAAGGCGACGTTGAACTTGCGTGGCAGGCCGTAAAGGGAGCGGTCGTTGAGGATGTGATAATGCCACTCGCGCGCATAAGGCCGGGTGTCGAGCAGTTCTTGCGGATCGATACCCGCGGTCGGCGTTCCCGTCACGTTCCGGATATTGTCCGCTCCAGAGCCACGCGAGCACAGGCCGAGATCCTGAATGCCTTCGATCAAGCGAACGGCATGTTTCGGCGGGATTTCACGCACCTGAAGATTGGCGCGGGTGGTGACATGGCTGAACGGTCCGCACAGTTCGTCGCTGAGATTGGCTAGCCCTGTCAGTTGCCAATGCTTCACGATCCCGTTCGGGATGCGCAGGCGCGACATGTAGGAATCCTGCGTCGGCCCGACATAGAAAATGCCGTAATAGCGCCAGCGGAAATTGTCGGCCGGCGACGGCCGAGCGTCCGACGCCGCTTGATCGCGCAGCCGCGGATAGGCATCGAACGGGTGTTCGTCGCGCTTCCATTTTTCCTGATCGACGAGCTTTTTGCCGGCTGCCGTGGTGCGATCCTGCGCGCTGATATGCGCAGCATCCGGTCCGATCGGTTCGACGTTGGCTTTCGCCTGAGCGCTTGCGCCAAGCCCCTTGCCGACGCGGCTGATCTGCAATCCCGTGGTGAAGCCTTCGAGATAGCGCTTCTGCTCATCCGAAAAGTCGATAGAAAGCGGCTCGATTTTCATGCGGCGACGAAGCTCCTGCAGGCCACGACGTGGTGGCAACGGTTGTGAAGGGGCGAGACCGCTCCGCATTGGTCCGGCCCAATGGCCGGAGCGAATGCGATGCAGTCCGGACAGCCTCGTTGCTGCGGAAATCCATCTGGGATCAGCCGGCGGGCATCAGCGATCACCGGCTACGCAGAAGCATTCAAGTCTCATGCCAGCCGACGTTACGGTGATTTCCTGAGCCAGATCAGTCGGCTGCGCTGGACCTAGGCCTGCCGCAAGGGCGTCGCTGCAGCGTTTTTGCACCGCACGCACAATAATTAGACGAATTGCTTCGTCGCGGGAGACCACAGGTCTGGCCTCACCCCTTCAGGTGGGCAATCTCAAAGGCGGCCAGATGCGCCTCGATATTGTCGGGATCGAATGCCGGTCCGGCAAATGCACCGACGGCGTCCGCAGGTCCGCTGCTGATCTCGACGGTCGCACCGACCGCGGCATCGTAAAGATCTGGCCGGAAGACGGCTTTGGCCGTCTTCAAGGCTTCGGGGCTGATCACGGTCTGCCCCCAGCGGACCATCTGCGCATAGAGCCACGCTGCCTGCGCCGGGTCGGGCCTGCCTGCGCCCTCGCGGCCGACCAGCAGATAGCGGCCGCTTTCCCGCCAGGTTCCGTCCGGTGAGATCTTCAGCTTGCCGTCCAGCGTCCGCTGGAGCACTTCCGGCGAAACATCGATGCGGTCCGGCTTGGCGAGAATGGCCGTGACCTCGTCACGGTTCTCGACCGCCTCGATAAAGGCCGCGGCCTCGATATGCGCCCGGGTCAGCGCGGCCACGATATCAGGTTGCCGCTCAGCCCAGGACTGACGAATGCCCAACACCTTTTCGGCACCGCCCCGCAGGATGTCGGATGTGAAATGCAGGATATGGCCGATGCCCTGATCGACCGCGACCGAGTTCCAGGGCGCACCGACGCAGAATGCATCGACATGCCCGTTGGCCAGGCTGTCCACCATATAGGGCGGCGGCAACACCACGAGACGAACGTCCTCGTCGGGATCGACGCCGCCCGCCGCCATCCAGAAACGCAGCTGATAGTTGTGGGTCGAAAAAGGGAATGTCATGCCGAAGGTCAACGGATCGGCGCCGGCCCGCGCCCGTGCCAGCACCACGCGGCGCAATGCCTGCGCCGTAGCCATCGGGTCGGTCGGAGCGCCTTCGAGTTCCGACATGAGGGCACTGTGGAGCGCGGGCGATACGGTAATGGCGTTGCCGTTGATGCCGAGATTGAACGGCGCCACGATCGGCACCTTGACATGGCCGAGCCCCAGACTGGACGCTATGGCGACCGGCGCCAGCAGATGCGCCGCTTCAAACAGGCCGATATTGAGCTTGTCGCGCACATTCGACCACGACACTTCGCGGACCAGTTCGACGTCGAGCCCTTCGGCTTTGATAAATCCCCGATCGACGGCGACGATCAGAGCCGCCGCATCGACCAGCGGGATGAATCCGATGCGAAGCGGGTGATTGGTCATTTCAGCAACTCCGCTGCGGTGATGATCGACTGCGCGATCTCTCCGATTTTCTTCTTCTCGCGCATCGCCGTGGAGCGCAGCAGCACATAGGCCTCGTCTTCGGTAAGGCCTTTCAGTTTCATCACGATGCCCTTGGCGCGATCGATGATCTTGCGCTCTTCAAGCGCCGACTTGGTGCGCTCGAGTTCGTCCTGCAGCTTGGAGAAGGCGTTGAAGCGCGAAATACAGAGATCGAGGATCGGCTTGATCCGCTCCTTCTTCAGCCCGTCCACGATATAGGACGACACACCCGCCTCGACCGACGCCCGCGCCGCCTCGGCGTCGCTCTGGTCGACGAACATGGCGACCGGTCGGCGCACCGCGCGCGACACCTGGAACATCTGCTCCAGAACGTCGCGACTGGGATTCTCCAGATCGATGACGATGACGTCGGGATCGAACTGATACACGCGGCTCAGCAGGTTGTGCATCTCGGAAATATGGTGGACGTCGCCATAGCCAGCATCGCGCAGCCCCTCTTCGAGGATCGCGGCCCGGATCGGGCTTTCGTCGACGATGACGATCTTGGGCGACTTTTCGGACATCGGACTCTCGGCTGGACAACCATCCATAGCATGCGGCGGCAGCGCATAAAGCCTTGTATTTATGAGCAAATAGGACTAGCTCCTGCCTC
>JAPLPC010000444.1:3718-8199 GCA_026400425.1 Hyphomicrobiales bacterium
CCGCGCCCAAAATCTCGTTTGTGTCTCTGGGATGTCCCAAGGCACTGGTGGATTCCGAACGCATCATTACCCGGCTGCGCGCCGAGGGCTATGAGCTCGCCCGCAAGCATGACGGCGCCGACATCGTCATCGTCAACACCTGCGGCTTTCTCGACAGCGCCAAGCAGGAATCGCTCGGTGCCATCGGCGAGGCCATGGCGCAGAACGGCAAGGTGATCGTCACCGGCTGCATGGGCGCCGAGCCCGAGCAGATCGAAGCCGCCTACCCCAACGTGCTGTCGATCACCGGCCCGCAGCAATATGAGAGCGTGCTCGACGCCGTGCATCGTGCGCTGCCACCGGTGCACAATCCGCATCTCGATCTGGTGCCGCCGCAAGGCATCCGGCTGACGCCGCGCCACTACGCCTATCTGAAGATTTCCGAAGGCTGCAACAACCGCTGCACCTTCTGCATCATTCCGAAGCTGCGCGGCGATCTTGCCTCGCGCTCGGCACGCGACGTGTTGGTCGAAGCCGAGAAGCTGGTGAAAGCCGGCGTCAAGGAATTGCTGGTGGTGTCGCAGGACACCTCGGCCTATGGCGTCGATATCAAATATGCCGAAAGCGAGTGGCAGGACCGCACGGTCCGCGCCAAATTCTACGATCTCGCCCGGGAGCTCGGCCAGCTTGGCGCCTGGGTGCGGCTGCAGTATGTCTATCCCTATCCGCATGTGGACGAGGTGATCGGCCTGATGCAGCCTGGCAGCAACGTGCTGCCCTATCTCGACATTCCGTTCCAGCACGCCGCACCGAACGTGCTGAAGGCGATGAAGCGCCCGGCCGCGCAGGACAAGACGCTGGCGCGCATCAAGTCGTGGCGCGAGATGTGTCCCGACCTCACGTTGCGCTCGACCTTCATCGTCGGCTTCCCCGGCGAGACCGAAGACGATTTCCAGTATCTGCTCGACTGGCTCGACGAAGCCCAGATCGACCGCGTAGGCGCGTTCAAATACGAGCCGGTGGCCGGCGCCGTGTCGAATGCGATCGGCAACGAGGTGCCGGACGAATTGAAGCAGCAGCGCTGGAACGCACTGATGGAGCGCCAGCAGAAGATTTCCGCACGCCGCCTGAAGCGCAAGGTCGGCACCCGGCAGCAGGTCATCATCGACGAGGTCGGCCCGACGGTCGCGAAGGGGCGCTCCAAGGCCGACGCACCACAGATCGACGGCGCCGTCTATGTCTCGGCGCGCCGTCCGCTGAAAGTCGGCGAGATCGTCACGGCGAAGATCGACCGCGCCGATGCGTACGATCTGCACGGGACGGTGTCGGGGTTTTAGTTAGAGCGCCGGTGCTGCTGGCCTCCCTCCCCGGAGCAACGCGAATGGGGAGGGGCCGCCGTTAGGCGGGGGTGGGATCTGTCCGATCGAGCGGAGCGTGGGGCACCCCACCCGTCTCGACTGCCCACGCGAAGCAGAGCTTCGCTTGGCAGTCGATCCACCCTCCCCACGGCGCGCGCATTCGCGCGCTCGGGGGAGGGAAAAAAGCATCACACCTTCAAGATCACCGCGCCCGTCGTCTTCCTGGCTTCCAGATCGGTATGTGCTTTCGCGGCGTCCTTCAGTGCATAGGCGTGATTGATCGGCACGTGCAGCTTGCCGTCGATCACCGCCGAGAACAGCGTGTCGGCGCCTTCCAGCAGTTCCGAACGTTTGGCGACGTAGTCGTTCAACTTCGGACGCGTGGCGAACAGCGAGCCATGATTGTTGAGTTCGGCGATAGCAAAAGGCGGCACCGGGCCCGACGCATTGCCGAACGACACCCACATGCCGCGCGGCTTCAGGCACGACAACGAGCCCGGAAACGTGGTCTTGCCGACGCCGTCATAGACAACGTCACACAACTCGCTGCGGGTGATCTGCTTGACGCGATCGACGAAGTTTTCCTCGTTGTAATAGATGACGTGATCGCAGCCATTGGCCAGCGCCAGTTCGCCCTTTTCCTTGGAGCCGACGGTGCCGATCACATGGGCGCCCATCGCCTTGGCCCACTGGCACGCCAGCAGACCGATGCCACCCGCCGCCGCATGGATGAGGACGCGGTGATGCGGCTCGACCTTGAAGGTCTTGTGCAGCAGATACCAGACGGTCAGCCCTTTCAGCATCAGCACGGCACCCTGCTCGTGGGTGATGCGGTCTGGCAATTTCACCAGACGGTCGGCGGCAAACACACGTTCGGTGGCGTAGCTGCCGAGTGCCGAGTAATAGGCGACGCGGTCGCCGGGATGAAAACCGGTGACGCCCGGCCCCACCTCGACCACCTCGCCCGACGCTTCATTGCCGGCGATGAAGGGCAGCTGCGGCGCCTTGTAGAGTCCGGTTCGAAAATACGTGTCGATGAAGTTCACGCCGATGGCATGCTGGCGGATGCGGACTTCGCCCGCTGCGGGTGCCGGCACCACCACGTCTTCATAAGTGAGAACTTCGGGTCCACCAGTTTTGTGGACGCGTACGGCCTTGGTCATCATTATCTCCCTGACTGCTTGCGCGGAGCGTCCGCTGCGCCGCGCGGCTTGTCAACCGCAGCTAGCTCATGCGTTTACTGCGATTGCGCTTGGCCAGGACGTTGAACAATTCCACCGCCGCCGAAAACAGGATGGCAAAATAGATATAGCCGCGCGGGATGTGGAATTTGAAACCATCCGCCACCAGCGAGACGCCGATCAGCACCAGGAACGCCAGCGCCAGCATCTTGGTGGTCGGATACTCGGCCACGAAACGCGCCACTGGTCCCGACGACACATACATCACCGCACAGGCGATCAGCACGGCGGCCACCATGATCTCGATGTCTTCGGCCATGCCGATGGCGGTGATGATGGAGTCGAGCGAGAACACGAGATCGACGATGACAACCTGCAGGATCACCCAGGCGAACGCATTCGCCACCGGCTTGTCGCTGACGGCCCCGTGCTTGGCTTCGACCTCGGCATGGATTTCATGGGTAGCCTTCGCGATCAGGAACAGGCCGCCGCCGATCAGGATCAGGTCCCGCCATGACAGCGCCATGCCGCGCACGGTGATGACAGGCTCGGTCAGCCCGATCAGCCAGACCAATATGCTCAGGAGCGCGATCCGGAAAACCAGGGCCAGCAACAGACCGATCTTGCGGGCGCGGGTCGCTTGCGGCTCCGGCAGCCGCGACACCAGCACCGACAGGAAGATCACGTTGTCGATGCCGAGCACGATCTCGAGCGCCGTCAGCGTCAGCAAAGCGGCCCAGGCTTCCGGGCTGTATAGCAATTCCATCATGATCGTTCAGGCCTCATGAGGCGGATGACGGCGTCACCGCAGACGATGTAGAGCGCGATCGCGCACAGAGCGACCGTGATCGGAAGGGCAACGGCAAAATCCTGTAACAGCACGATCGCTGCGAGCGCCGCCCACAGAGCGATCAGCACCAGATTGAAGACGCGGAGGCGTTTGACCCGCACCGGATGCAGCACATGCAGTGGCACGAAGGTCAGCACGATCAACGCCAGGGTCGCCAGGCTTGCGACCATCTGCGATGGTCGCAGCAAAAACAGGTAGAACGCCGCGCCATTCCACAAGGCCGGAAAGCCACGGAAATGATTGTCGTCGGTCTTCATCCGCGTATCGGCGAAATACAACGCGCTGGTGACGACGATGCCCGCCCCGAGCAGAGCTGCCGTCGACGGCATCAGAAGACCCGACGCCATGATCGCATAGGCCGGCACGAAGACGTAGGTGAGGAAATCGACCACGAAATCGAGCGCGTCTCCGGACCAGTCCGGCAGCACCCGGCCAACATCCAGATACCGGGCGAGCGGACCATCGACGGCATCCACCACCAGCGCCAGACCGAGCCAGCCGAACATCGACGTCCAGTCGGTGCGCACGGCAGACGCCATCGCCAATAGCGCGATAGCAGCCCCCATCGCGGTCAGGATATGAACGCCGAATGCAGCGATGCGCGCATGGGGCGGTGGTGGCATGGGATGATCGGGACCGTTGATAGTCATGGATGTCGGATTGCTAGCAGAAAGCGGCGAAGTTTGTACATGCGCCGTTATGCGCGGTTGCGGCTTTCGGTCGCCGTACCGGCGCGCTGGTAGCTGCCCACTCCCGCAGGCTTGAAAACGGACGCTGAAAGGCGGATGGTCGGCGCATGACAGAGCCTCTCGTTCCCGCTTCCACCTACGACGTGGCCATCGTCGGCGGCGGCCCTGCCGGCCTTGCTGCCGCGATCGCGCTGGCCCAGACCGGCGCGCGGACCGCGCTGGTGGCCCGCCGGGCCCCCTATGCCGACAACCGCACCACCGCGCTGCTTGGTGGCTCCATTGACTTCCTGACCGGACTGGGAGTCTGGCATCTATGCGCAGGCGCATCGGCTCCGCTGACAGCGATGCGGCTGGTCGATGATACCAACCGACTGATCCGTGCACCGGAGGTCAAGTTCGTCAGCAGCGAAATCGGGCTCGACGC
>JAPLPC010000256.1 GCA_026400425.1 Hyphomicrobiales bacterium
CCTACACGATCGAAAAGGGATGGGTCACCGACATCCGCGGCGGCCTCGAGGCGGAGCTGGTGAAGTCCTATATGGACGCTTTCAACGATCCGCGCGGCATGGGCATGAGCCATGTCGGCTGGGGTCTCAATCGGAACGCCAAGTGGCACGCGATGGTGCCGGGCGAATTCCCCGGCGGCATGGGTATGGAGCCGCGGTCGTTCTACGGCAATGTGATGTTCTCGACCGGTCCGAACAACGAGCTTGGCGGCTCGAACGATACTGCCTGCCACCTGGATATTCCGTTGCGTGGCTGCTCGCTGTTCCTCGACGACAAGCCGATCGTGCTCGATGGCGACATTGCCGTGAAGGAAATGCAGGTCGCCCGCTAGTCTCGCAAACTAGTTTCGCGCATCAGTCTCGCGCACCAGGCCTGCTCGCTCGCACACCGCGCGAATGCGGTGTGCGAGACCGGGCGTCCCAAGCCTTTCATTGCCAAGCGACGGTCGATCCTCGCGGAGATTTCGACCGAACGCGAAACCGTGTCAATTTTTCAACTTATCCAACCCGTTCAGCAAAAGGACTGCTCTCTTGTCTCAACCATTCATCACAGTTGACGATGGCATCCGCCAGGCGGGTGTCGGTTGGTTTCAACGCAAGCTGTTCGTCATTTTCGCGCTGGTCTGGGCTGCGGACGCGATGCAGGTGCTGGCAATCGGCTTCAGCGCGCCATCGATCGCCAAGAGCTTCGGCATCACCGTGCCGCAGGCGCTGCAGACCGGAACGATCTTCTTCGTCGGCATGCTGATCGGCGCCTTCGTGTTTGGGCGCATGGCCGATCGTTATGGCCGTCGCCCCGTGCTGCTCACCGCCGTGCTGATCGACGCCGCCTTCGGTGTCGCATCGGCCTTCGCGCCGAGCTACGAATGGCTGCTGGTCGCGCGCCTGCTGACGGGCATCGGCGTCGGCGGAACGTTGCCCGTGGATTACGCGATGATGGCGGAGTTTTTGCCGGCCGACCGGCGCGGCCGCTGGCTGGTCTGGCTGGAGTCGTTCTGGGCAGTGGGCACGGTGGCGCTCGCGGTGATCGCCCTGTTCGCGGGATCGCAGGGCGGCGACGCCTGGCGCACGATTTTCTTCGTCACCGGCGTGCCCGCATTGATCGGCATTCTGGTCCGCTTCTTCGTACCGGAATCGCCGATGTATCTTAATCGGACGGGACGATCGGACGAAGCGCGCGAGGTGATTCAGCGCATGGCGCGCGGCAATGGCCGCACTGTCGAGATTGGCCGTCTGCAGCCGGAAGAACAGAAGCCGCAGTCGGCTTTCGCACTGTTCTCACCCGAGCTGCGCCGTCGCTCGATCCTGCTGTTGATTGCATGGTTCACCATCTCGATCTCGTATTACGGCGTGTTCGTGTATCTGCCGGTGCGTCTGTCGGCCGAAGGCTACGGCTTCATGCGCGGGCAATATTTCCTCATCCTGATTGCGCTGGTGCAGCTTCCCGGTTTCGCGCTCGCCGCTTACGGCGTCGAACGCTGGGGCCGCAAGCCGACGCTGGTGGGATTCCTGCTGCTGAGTGCGCTCGGATGCCTGATCTACGGTCTGGGCACGTCCTCAAGCGTGGTGGTTATCGGCACGACATTGTTGATGAGCTTTGCGCTGCTGGGAACCTGGGCCGGCATCTATGCTTTCACGCCCGAGGTGTATCCGACCCGTCTGCGCGCCAGCGGCATGGGCTCGGCGGGCGCCATGGCACGCGCGGGTGGCTTGCTCGCGCCGTCCGTGGTGGCGCCGCTCATGACCACCAATTTCACGCTGGCCCTTGTTGCGATCTCCGCCTTCCTCGTGGTCGCAGCCGGCTGCATCAAGCTGATGGACGTCGAGACCAGAGGGCTCGCACTCGAGTAGTTCGTTCAGCCGACAAAGCGAGCCGGCCCAAACCCGGCTCGCTTTGCGCTCGGCCATCTATGATAGCGCGCGGCTTTGCTAGCGCTCAGAACGCCTCGCGCTTCGGGCCTTGGCGGGCAGGACCTGCTCAGGCATATCGCGACACATGCCGCCGGTGATGAAGGCGACCGTTTCGGCCATCAACCTGGCATCGTCCTTCGGGTCATAAACCTCGGGCACCATGTCCTCCAGGCGATTGGTATCCGACAGGGCATAGAGATAGGTGCCGATCATCAACGTCATTCGCCACTGCACATCGAAGCGCGACAGATGCGGCAACGCCTCGTGCAACTGCTCGATGAAGAGATTGGTGGACTCGTCATACGCCGTTTTGCGCAAATCATAGGACAGGTTCGGCGGTTCGGTGTGCAGTCGGGCATGTAGCCGCAGGAAAGAGGGGCCCTGTGCCGTTGCGCGCAACGCCAGCACCGGCTGAAGGAATGCAGCAACGATGGCGCCGACATCGCCGGCTTTGCCCTCGGTCCGTAATTTTGCCAGGGCTTCGAGCCTTGCTTCGGCAATCACCGTCGCGCGTCGCAAAAAGGTCTCGCTGAACAGTCCGAACTTCGAGCCGAAGTAATAGGTGATCAGCGCCTGCGTGACGCCCGCCAGGTCCGAGATGCCACGCAGCGTGGTCCCCGCATAACCTTGATTGGCAAACTCCACCTCTGCAGCATCCAGGATAACGCTGCGCATCGTGCCGTTGCCGCCTTCAGGACGACCAGGGCGTTTGACGGCCGGCGCCGTGGACGACACGCCGCGACGGCCTGAGATACGATTCATCTGCGTCCCCTTGTCCAGTGAGGTGGTGGTATTTCGAGCATTGCACGCTCACAATCAAAGCAATCAGCGCTGCCGAACCACGATAACGATGACCGTCGCGCCGTAGTTTTGGCCTTTCAGCACCTCGGCTGCGTTCTCTCGCGTTGGCACGGGGATTGCTACACGGAATTATATAATTGACCAACAAAAGAATTATATGGCTGCCCAGTTAATGGGGGCCTTGCCGAGGATGAAGGAGTTCGAATGTCTGTCATGACCTCGCCGGCTCAGAAGCCAATCACCGCGGATGATGGTTGTCAGGATCCGGTCCTGCTGAACGACTGGCACGTGGTCGGGTATTCGTCCGACTTCGTCGCCGAGAAGATTCAACCGGTGCGTCTGCTCGAGCGCGATCTGATCGGCTGGCGCTCGGCCGATGGCGAGATCCATGTCTGGGAGGATCTCTGCATTCATCGCGGTGCCCGGCTTTCGAAGGGCTGGATCAAGAACGACCGCGTGGTCTGTCCGTATCACGGCTGGGAGTATGACGGCGGCGGTCGTTGCACATTGATGCCCGCCGCGCCTGACGAAACACCGATGAAGAAGGCGCGCGCTTTCCCGTATTTGGCCATCGAGCGCTACGGTTTCGTGTGGGTGTGCCTTGGTGAGCCGACCGGTGATATCCCGGTGTTTCCGCAATGGGACGATCCGAGCTTTATGAAGGTCCACAGCGGACCCTATATATATGCTGCCAACGGCTTCCGCTCGATCGAGAACTTCATCGACGCCAGCCACTTTCCCTTTGTTCATGCCGGCCTGAACGGCGTCATGGACAATCCCGACCGTCGCGAACCCTACGAAGTCTTCGAGGACGACATCGGGCTACGCTCGTCGGAAATCAAAGTGTTTCAGCCATGGGGCGACGCCCGCGGCGTGCCGCTGATGGCGTTTTACACCTATCACACGTTCCGTCCGCTGGTGGCCTACTTCTCCAAGCGCACCCAGGATGCCGACAAGGCCGGCAATATCATCTCCGACAAGTCGGATCTGTTCGCGACGTTCTTCGTCTGCCAGCCGGTCGATGAGAAGACGACCATTGCGCGTGTCTGTGCCGCGATGAACGTCAGTCCGCATCCGGATCCACAGGTCGTGCGCGATCGTGCCGACGTCGTGTTCAATCAGGATCGCGAGATCGTCGAGACCCAGCGACCCGAGCGCATTCCCACTCAATTACGCTACGAGCTGCATCACCGCACCGACCTGATGGGCCAGCGCTACCGCACCTGGCTGCGCGCCAAGGGTATCACCTATGGCGTCATCTGAACTTGGCTTGAAATTGCGGCTGGTCGAAGTGCGCTACGGAGCGCCGGGGATCAATCTCTATAAGCTCGCCGCGTGCGACGGCACATCGCTGCCGCCGTTCGAACCCGGTGCCCATCTCGATCTCGAAGTCGCGCCGGGACTGTTGCGGCAGTATTCGCTGCTCTGGCCGCAGGCAAGCCCGGACTGTTACGAGATTGCGGTTCAGGAAGCTGCCGAGGGCAGGGGCGGTTCGCGCGCGTGGCATCGGCTATCTGTTCCCGGAGAGATCTATCCGAGTTCGCTGCCGCGCAATCTGTTTGCTCTTCGTCCGGCAGCGGCCACGAGCTACCTGTTTGCAGGCGGCATCGGCATCACGCCGATCATTTCGATGTATCGCAAGCTCGTCGCTGAAAACCGGCCGGTGCAACTGCATTATTGGACACGCGGACCTGAAGCCGCGCTGTTTCATGCCGAACTTGGTGCCGTGAGCGATGGCAGCGTGCGTCTGCATCACACAAGTGGTCCGGCGCCTCGGCTTGCCGACGTGCTGGTGAATGTCCCGACCGACGCGCCACTCTATTGTTGCGGCCCGACGCGCATGATCGATGCGTTCGACCAGTTGACCGTGGCGCGGCCGCTTGAGCTCGTCCATCGCGAGCGCTTCGCTGCGGCACCAATTGAAACGGGGCCGGCCGGGGGCTTCTCGATCCGCCTCGCGCGTTCAGGTGGGTCGCTGGAGATCGGCCCGAATGAGACCGTGCTCAGCGCCTGTTTGGCCGCCGGCATCGATCTTTCATATTCGTGCGAGGAAGGCGTCTGCGGTGCATGCGAGGTGCGCGTGCTGTCAGGCAGCGTCGATCATCGCGATCAGGTCATTCCGCCCGCTGCGCGGGCAACGTCCACCGTCATGATGGCCTGCTGCTCGCGCGGGCTGACCACACTCGATCTGGATATCTGAACCACACGCAGTCCCAACAGGAGACATGATGCGAAGCAAATTCCATGTGGCCATCATCGGTGGCGGTATCGGCGGCGTGGCATTGGCTCGCAGTCTCGATCTGCTCGGCATCGACTATCATATCTACGAGCGCTCGGCCACATTCGGTGAGGTTGGCGCAGGCGTGCAGGTCACTCCGAACGCCGTCAAGGTGCTAAAGGCGCTGGAACTCGCGCCGGATCTGGCGGCTGCGGGATTTCTCCCGGAAGCGATGGTGGGATGGAATTGGCAAACCGCCGATGAGCTGTTCCGCACGCCGCTGCGCGAAGTCTGTCCCCGCGTGTTCGGTGCCGAATTCTATCACGTTCATCGCGCCGACCTGCACGCGATGCTCGCCAAGGATATTGCGCCCGAACGCGTGACGTTTGGAGCGGAATGTACGGGTCTACGCCAGCAAGCCGGGCGGACCGTCGTCTGCTTCAAGGATGGCAGCGAGTGTGTAGCCGACCTTGTGGTCGGCGCCGATGGCGTTCGTTCGCCCATTCGTGCGGCGCTGTGGGGGCAGGAGCCTGCCAGTTACACCGGGCACATGTGCTGGCGCGCGCTGGGGCCGGTCGAGAACTTCCCGTTGCCATTCGTGACGCCGACCTCGGCCTTCTGGATGGGTCCGAAGGGGCATGTTGTGACCTATTACGTCAAAGGCGGCGACATGGTGAACATTGTTGCCGTCAATGAGAACCATGACTGGGTCGAGGAATCCTGGACCATCAAGAGCAGCAGGCAGGAGCTGCTCGACGGCTTCACGGGGTGGCATGACAATCTGGTGCAACTGTTCGAACTCACCAATGCCGACCAAATCTACAAGTGGGGACTATTCGACCGCGACCCGATGCAGCGTTGGTCGTCCGGCAATGTCACGCTGCTCGGCGATGCCGCGCATCCGATGCTGCCGTTCCTGTCGCAAGGTGCGGCGATGGCCATCGAAGATGCTTATGTTCTCGCTCAGGCGCTGAGCCATTTCGGTTTGGCGCAACTCGAATCGGCGCTCGATGCCTATGAAATGGAGCGCCGTCCGCGCACCACGCGTGTGCAACTGGAAGCGCGCGAGCGAGGCCGCACTTATCATTTGTCGTCGCCCGAGGAATCGCGGGCGCGCGATCTCGCTTTCAGGCGCGAGCAGGCAGAGAATCCCAATGCCGTCGGCATCAAGGCCGAGTGGGTCTATCAATACGATGCACGAGCCTGTCGCGAGCGCTTCGGTCAATGTCCACCGATGAGCGCGGCGTCCTGACGTCATCGCATCACATGGCACGACATTCGCTTGTGATGTCGGGTCGGCCGGCGGCGCCCGTCCACACCAATTCAGAAAAAGAACTTCACGATCGTACTGTTCACAGGAGAAGGGAAGTCATGACTAAGCAAGTGTGTCTCAGACGAGTCCTGCTGTCCGGCCTGGCAACGATTGCCATCGGTGCCGCGATCCCGGCCAAGGCCCAGGAACCCATCAAGATCGGCGAGATCAACAGCTACAAATCGCAGCCGGTGTTCACCGACGGCTACAAGAAGGGCATGTTGCTCGCGATCGATCAGATAAATGCGGCCGGCGGTGTAGCCGGACGCAAACTCGAACTCATCACCCGCGACGATAATGCCAATCCCGGTGAAGCCATTCGCCAGGCCGAAGATCTGGTGACGCGAGAGAAAGTCGATATTCTCGCCGGCGCTTTCTACGCGCATATCGGCACCGCATTGACCGACTATGCGAAGCAGAAGAAGCGCTTCATGCTGATCACCGAGGCGCTGAGCGACAACATCGTCTGGAGCATCGGCAACAAGTACACGTTCCGTCTCGACTCCTCGACATACATGCTGGTCGCGTCGCTGGTCGATGAAGCCGTCAAGCTGAAGAAGAAGCGCTGGGCGCTGGTCTATCCGAATTACGAGTTCGGGACCGCTGCCGCATCGGTCTTCAAGAAGCTGATGAAGGAAAAGCAGCCAGACGTGGAATTCGTCGCCGAACAGGCTCGCAGATGCCAAGCCCGACGGCGTTTTCAACGCGTTGTTCGCGTCTGATCTGGCGCAGTTCGTCCGCGAGGGCACCACGCGCGGCTTCCTCGGCGAGCAGATGCCCGTGTTCTCCATCATCACCGGCCAGCCCGAATATCTCGAACCACTGCGCGATGAAATTCCCAAGAACTGGCTGGTCACCGGCTATCCCTGGTACAGCATCAAAACCCCTGCGCATCAGGCGTTCCTCACGGAATATCAGAAGAAGTATGGCAAGGAGAATCTGCGGTTCGGTTCGATCATCGGCTATTCGACGATCAAGGCGATCGCGGCGGGCGTTGCTGCGTCGGGTGGCAAGACCGATAGCGAGTCGATGGTGAAGGCATTCGAAGGTCTCGAATTCGAGATGCCTGATGGCAAGATGAGTTTCCGCAAGATCGACCACCAGGCGACCTGGGGTCTGTATGTCGGCAAGCTCGCGGTCGAGGACGGCAAGGGCGTGATGGTCGACTACCACTACGCGCCCGGCGACAAGCTACTGCCGTCCGACGACGAAGTCCGCAAGCTGCGCCCCGCCACCGACTGACCTGAAGCCGGGCGTCCTGTCGTCAGGATGCCCGGTCATTCCAGAGCAATGCGCGCAATCTTTGTCTTGAGCGAGATGACCATGGATATTTCTGCCTTCTTGGCCCAGTTGCTGAACGGCTTGGCTGGTGCATCGGCGCTGTTTCTGGTGGCGGTCGGGCTGTCGCTGATCTTTGGCGTCACCCGCATTGTCAATTTCGCCCATGGCTCGTTCTTCATGCTGGGTATGTATATCGCTTATTCACTGATCGAACGGATCGGCGTCGGCTCGTGGCGATCGATCGGATTTTGGGTCGCGATCCTGCTCGCGGCGCTGGCGGTCGGAGTGCTCGGCGCACTGGTTGAGATCCTGCTGCTGCGACGGATCTACAAGGCGCCCGAATTATTTCAGTTGCTGGCGACGTTTGCGCTGGTCCTCGTTTTCAATGACGCGGCGCTCTGGATCTGGGGGCCGGAAGATCTCCTCGGGCGTCGCGCGCCGGGCCTGGAAGGTGCGGTACAAATATTCGGACGCGCTTATCCCAGTTACAATCTGCTTCTGATCGCAATTGGTCCGGCCATCTTCGGACTGCTTTGGCTGCTGCTCACGAGGACGCGCTGGGGCATCATGGTGCGGGCAGCAACCCACGACCGCGAAATGCTGGGCGCGCTCGGTGTCAATCAGGCCTGGCTGTTCACGGGCGTGTTTGCACTGGGGTGCATGCTGGCAGGGCTCGGCGGCGCGATGCAGTTGCCGCGCCAGCCGGCCAGCCTTGGCGTCGATATTTCGACCATTGGCGACGCTTTCGTGGTCGTGGTGGTCGGCGGCATGGGCTCCATCCCCGGTGCATTCTTGGCTGCACTGTTGATCGCCGAAGTGAAAGCGATCTGCATCGGTATCGGCACGGTCCAACTCGCGGGGATCGAGATTTCGTTCTCCAAACTGACTCTGGTAGTTGAATTCCTGATTATGGCGGTGGTGCTCGTGGTGCGGCCATGGGGACTGATGGGACGGCCGCAGGCTGCGAGCCGTAATTCGTCGGCGGTCGAGGCACCACTGCGGCCGGGTTCGCAGCAGTTTCGTATGCTCGTCGTCGCCGGTTTCCTGATCATGGCAGTCCTGCCTCTGCTGGGCCACCTGATGCCGTATGCTGCGGTGCTCGGTCAGGACGTGCTGATCGCGGCACTATTCGCCGTCAGCCTGCATTTCATGATGGGGCCGGGCGGCATGCATTCGTTCGG
>JAPLPC010000347.1 GCA_026400425.1 Hyphomicrobiales bacterium
CTCGGCGGCACCGATGCGTTGACGGCCATGGCGCCCGCCACGGCCGCGATCATTGCCGCCGTCATCCTGGCGCGGTTTGTCTGGATGTATCTCGGCACATATCTGCCGCGCATGCTATTTCCGAAACTGGATGCGCGCGATCCCGCACCGCCCTGGACCGTGCCTTTCGTGATGAGCTGGGCGGGGCTGCGCGGTGTGGTCAGCCTCGCCGCAGCGCTTTCACTGCCGGAGGAATTTGCCGGCCGCGACATGATTCTGGCGATCACTTTCGCGGTGATTCTCGTCACCGTTCTGATCCAGGGATCGACGCTGGCGCCGCTCGTTCGCTTGCTCCTGCGCGGCAGCACCACCCTGCCGCATCATTCCCGGCTCAGCGAAGCGCAGGCGCGGGCCCGTGTCGCAGAGGCGCAATTCACTGCGATCGAAAAGGCCTCGCGCAACGATGACGGCAGCCATCGGCATCCGCGGCTGTTCGAGCAATACACCTATCGCAAAAACGCCGCCACGCGCTACGCGGATGAGGCCGAGACGCTGTCCCCCCACCGGGTCGATCACTTCACGACCGTGCTCGCCGCGATCGATGCTGGCCGACATGAGCTGTTGAATATGCATCGCGCCGATGAGATTCACGACAGCGTGCTGCAGTCGATCGAAGAAGGGCTCGATCTCGAGGAAGTCAATGCGCGACGTAATCTCTGACCGCAGCCAGACTTCCCAGCCGCCGCAGCAGCCTTTAACATCCGCGCAACACGCGCGGTCCGCGCGCGGCAAACCGGGAGAAAACCTGATGAGACTGCAAGGACTGTCCACCATCGTCACCGGCGGCGCCTCCGGCTTCGGCGCCGAGATCGCCCGCGCCTATGCGCGCGAAGGCGCCAAGGTCGTCATTTTCGATCTCAATGCCGACGGCGCGAAAAAGGTCGCTGACGAGATCGGCGATAGCGCGATCGCGCATGGCGGCAGTGTCGCCAGCAAGGCCGACGTGGACGCCGCCGTGAAGCTTGCCGTCGATCGATTCGGAAAGCTCGATGTGGTCGTCAACAATGCCGGCTGGACCTTTCGCAACAAGCCGATGCTGGAAGTGACCGAAGAGGAGTTCGATCGCGTCTTCGACGTCAACGTCAAAGCGATCTTCCTCATGACCAATGCCTGCGTGCCGGTGATGCGACGACAGAAGAGCGGCCGCATCATCAATATCGGCTCCACGGCAGGCGTGCGTCCGCGGCCCGGCCTCACCTGGTACAACGCATCCAAGGGCGCAGTGAACCTGATGTCGAAGTCGATGGCCGTGGAACTGGCGCCCGACGGCATCCGCGTCAACTGTATCGCGCCGGTGATGGGCGAGACCGGCTTGCTGGAAGCTTTCATGGGCGTGCCGGATACGCCGGAGAACCGCGCCAAATTCATCGGCACCATTCCACTCGGCCGCATGTCGCGCCCATCCGATATCGCCAATGCCTGCGTCTATATGGCCGGCGAGGAATCCGAATTTCTGACCGGCGTGATCCTGCCCGTCGATGGCGGCCGGACCATCTAGGAATTTCATAAACCATCGATTCCGGTTAGATTCGATTCACCAATTCCCTTAAGCAGTTCAGCCGAGGTTCATGCGATGATCCTTGCATGATCGGGGGATAAACCTCGGCAGGGAAGGCGTCAGGGTCAGGCCGGTCAACGGCCTGACCCCACTTTTTGGGGATCACGATGGCAGCGAAGAAGAAAGCGGCTCCGCGCAAGAAGGCGCAGACCACCGAGCCCGCTCACCCGGCTTTCGCCGTCCTGCGCACCGCGACACGAAGCGTGATCAATATGGCCATCGTCAGCGCCGCCTGCGGCAGCACGCTGCTGACCTTGATGGCCGCGTTCAAACTTCAACTCTCCTGAGCAATCGCAAATCCGATCCGTGGAAAATGGATCGCCGTCGCACCGACGGCCGGATCGTTGCGGCCGAGAACGATGCGTGAGGCGTCGGCGGCGAGACATGTGCCCGTCACCGTATCGACCGCAAGCGGCGTCCCGAGCGGCCAATCCGCGGCATCGCCGACGATAGGTTCGGGTTGCGCGCCACGGGCCGCAGCGAGCGCGTCCTCCGGCGACATTGGCTCGCTTTGGCCATGGCCCAGAGCGACCACCCTGTCCATCCAGCACAGGACGCGCGGATAATCGGCCAGGCCTTCCTTCTCACCAAGATTGCTGCGCGCATACCACAGCGGATGATACACTGCGGCATCCGCCAATGACGGCGCCTCGCCGAGCATGAAGCGCCCGCCGTCCGCGAGACATTGATCGACCCATGTCAGGCAGAGCCGAAACTGATCGCGCAACGACGGCACCCGCGGACGCATCTTGGCGCTGTCCCAGCCATCGAATTGTCCGGCGGTGAAGCTCGCGCGATCCGCATGCAACTCCGGTGGAAAACGATCACCATGGAGTCCGAACACCAGGCCGAGCGACGTCGCGAACAGAGTTTGATCGGCCCAGCCGGCGATCATGTCGGCACGGCCGCGTGCGCCAGGCGGATATAGTGACGGCTCGGGACAACGCCGCTCGAGCTCGGCGAGAATGAGTCGGCTATCGCAGTAGACGTCTGCGCCGATCTGCAAGACGGGAATACGGCGATAGCCCCCGGTCAGCGGCACGAGTTGCGGCTTAGGCGCCATGCGTGGCTGCTCGACCGAGCGCCAACGCAGGCCCTTCAGCCCGAAGGCAACACGAACTTTCTCGGCAAATGGCGAACGCGGATAATGATGAAGAATGAGCTCCGGTGTCGTCACTTGTGAGACGATCCGTCAGTCAGTGCTTGGTCGCCGATGGTGCGTCCTGAATCGCCTCGAATTGAGCGAGTGGATAGGTCAGACCGTCCGGGCCGATGATCTCGATGTCCCAGCTGCCATCCTCCAACAGCTCCTTGGCCTTCTTGACAGCGCCCGCGGCATTGTCGCGGCGCAGTGAAACGGTGCCGGATGTATCGGTTCCTTTGACGAAGAAAGGCAAGTTATCCTCCTCCTGCAAATTATCTATCCCGCGACGTCGTTGCCGCGTCGCCATACTTGATCACAAGCCACTGCGTCGCGCCAGCAACTTGAGCGCGATGGCCGCACGGCTCATATGCAGCTAGGCGCGTGCCCAGGCGGGACGCGTCAACACGTAGAAGAG
>JAPLPC010000169.1 GCA_026400425.1 Hyphomicrobiales bacterium
TCGTCGTCATAGACCCAGTCGCCGATATATTTGACGCCCGCGGCGGTGAGGAGATCGGGTGTCTCCAATGTCTGCGTCAGGCCGGGTCCGAGCCAGCCGACCGGGCGCTTGCCGGTGAAATTCTCGATCACATCCATCGAGCGATTGATCATCGCTTTCTGGTCTTCTTCCTTGTGGATCGGCCCCTGTTCATAAGCGTGCCCCATGAACTCCCAGCCAGCATCCTTGGCTTCCTGCGCGACGCGCGGATAATCCTCGCAGACACGGGCATTGATCGACAGCGTCGGCTTGATGCCGAGCTTCTTGTAGAGATCGAAGAAGCGCCAGACGCCGACGCGCATGCCGTATTCATGCCAGCTCCAGTTCGGCACGTCCGGCAGCAGCGGCAAACCGGTCGGCGCCGGAATCACCTGACGCGCCATCGGCTTGGAGATGTCCCAGACTTCGAGATTGACGATGGTCCAGAAGATCATGCGGGCATTGCCCGGCAGCTTCAGCTTGGGACGATCGACGATGGCGGAAAAATCGGAGCGCTCGCGCGGCTGCATTGGACCGGTCATGGCTGGATGCCCTTCGACAATGGGAGATTGAAACGGATCATGCGGCGCTCCTGCCGGCCTGGAGGCCGTCGAGCTTCATCACCGCATCGGTATCCATCACAAAACCGAAGGCGGTGCGGATACAGGCGAGACCGGCCGCATGCATCTCCGGCCCGTCCATGCTGTCCACGCAGTCCTCGACCACGATCACCGAATAGTCCCGCACATTGGCGGCGGTGGTGGTCGCGAGTACGCAGGAATTGGTGTTCACCCCGGTGATGAGCAGCGTGTTGATGCCATGGGAGCGCAGCACGAAATCGAGATCGGTGCCGAGAAAGCAGTCATAGCGCTTCTTGGTATCGACGATGAAATCCCTGGAATCGAGCAGCTCGGGCATCACCGTGCAGCCGGGGCCGCCGATGATGTTGTGCCGCATCACGTTCTTGCGCGTCGCGCTCGGATCTTCGGCACGGGTGCGCCAGAACGGGTTGGCGCGGATTTCCGCCTCGTCGCGATACGACGTGAGTTGATGCACCACGAGGATGCCATTGGCGCGGCACCAGTCGAACAGCCGCTTGTTCGCGGCAATGATACGATCTGCGACATCGGGCGTGGTCGGCATGGTCGCCACCGCCATGTCGAGATGACCGCGATGCAGATCGATCGCGACGACGGCAGCCTTGATATGATCGACGCCGAGATTCATGCTCACACCAGCGGATTGAACGAGGTTTTCAGCAGCTTGCGCTGATCGATGCCGAACTTGTCGGCGAGCCAGTCTGCCAGGATTTCCTGCCCGATGGTCGGATTGTCGTGCTGGCAATGTTCGGCGCCGGTCTCGTCCGGCTCAAGCACGCGCAATGTCGCATCGACGCCATTGGCGATCGCGTGGTCATAAGTCGACCGCGCCGCAGTCACCGTCAGCACGTCGTGGCCGCCATGCAGCACCAGATACGGACACTTCATATGTTCGAGATGCCCCTTCAGGGTGAAGGGCTTCATCAGCTCATGCGCATCCTTCATCGTGGCGGCGCCGAACACCCAGCGGATATGCATCGCCAGGCCGAAATCGTCGCCCTTCTGGCCCCACATGTCATGCACGGACCACACCGCGCCATGCGAGATCACGGCCGCGAGGCGATGCTCATAACAGCCGGCGCGCGCGGCGTAGTAGCCGCCCATGCTGGAGCCGCAGACGGCGATTCGCGACGGATCGACATCGGCGCGCTTTTCCAGCCAGTCGATGCACTTGCCGACCGGCACTTCCGTATCGGCGCGCGTCGCAAGACCATGGCGACGCAGCGTGCCGCCCTGCCCGGGCAAGTCCACCAACAGCACCGAGATGCCGCGCTGCAGGCAACCATGGGCCTGCATGAACCACATCTCGTCCTTGATGGAGGCGAGCCCGCCCATGCAGATCAGCACCGGCAACTTGTCGCCGGGGAACGGGGCGCGGATGAAATAACCGCAGATCGGTTTGCCCGGCTCATAAGGGATATCGACGACTTCGCCGGGCGGATTGAGATAGGCGATGAATTTGTGTGAGCAAGCTTCCATCTTCTCGAAGGTGGGCAGCCGACGCGCATCGGTCGGCTCCAGATGGAACTCCGCCTGCCGGTAGTAATCGGCGGCCCGCAGGAAGCAGTTCATCGCCGTGCGGATATGACCGAGCTTTTCCTCGGAAAGACCGCGCTGCCAGTTGGCATCCGCGATCACCATCCACTCCGTATGCCAGCTTTCGAGATCGCCGGGGATCATGCGCGATCCCGCCAGCATCACCTCGGAAACGCTGCCGCCACCTTCCTGGGTTTCGCCCAGACCACGCCGGAATTGATAGGCCAGCCACGGATGCTCGGGCCAGTGATGCCAACCGAACGGCTCATAATGCGGAGAGCGATCCGCGGTGATTTCCTCGATCGCGTTTTCGCTGATCGCCTTGTCAGAACCCATGAGACGCGCCGTAGCCTTCGTTTCCGATGCCGCATCATTGCGCGTCTCAAATCCCTGTCAATCACAATTACATACACTTTGAGCGTTTGATTATCATTCTCGCAGATTGCTTCCTAAAAATGCGCGAATAACGTGCAATTTAGCGCGCAAATTCCACGCAGCGCGCTATGGTTTCTGCAACACACTGCAAAAGTGTATTCACTTAGTTATGCGAGCGATCGGAAATGTCTGACCTGACTGATCTCAAAACGGCCGACACCCCGGGCGTCCGGGCGGGCAATCGATCGCTCTCTGTCATGGAGCAGATCCGCAACTTCATCCTGGATGGCAGCATCAATGCCGGCGAACGGATGAACGAGGTCCGGCTGAGCAAGACCCTGGATGTATCGCGCACGCCGGTGCGTGCGGCTCTGCAGGCATTGGCGGGCGAAGGGCTGCTCGACTACGCGCCTAATCGCGGGTTCGTCGTTCGGGAATTTCCGCTCAACGTCATCGTCGATGCCTATGAAATCCGCGCATCGCTGGAAGGACTGGCGGCGCGCTTCGCAGCCGAGCGGGGCCTCAGTGACAGCGAGCGTGCCACGATCGACAAAAGCCTAGTGGCGGGCGACGAGTTGCTGTCACGCGGTGAATTCGTCGAAGGCGATCTGGTTACCTATCGCCGCATCAATGGCGATTTCCACGACACCTTGCTGGCTGCCGCACGCAACCGTCTACGAAGCGATCATGGCGCGCGAACCGTGGCGCGCCGAAGCCGTGATGCGCGAACACGTCTCCAGTGTACGCGCGTCTCTGGTCAAGTCGCTGACTGACCGCGCCGGCCAGGGCATATCGACGAAAACATGACAGCTTCGCCGCCATCGGCGGCCGTTCTCGAGTTGGATTACCAGTCTCCCCGCCGCTCCTGATGAGACGGGCATATGCCGGAAGTTCGGTTGTGAGGCATCGCGACGTCCCCATCCCTGTTAAAGGGGGCAGGCAGACTGAACACGCTGTTTGGGCTTGGATTTGTGGATTTGTGCCGGTTCGAGGCCGATGGTGCGCCATTCAGAACAAAACTGCGAACTCTTATGTTATTGAAATAACGATATAAATCTGGCAGCGCAATCGAGGGAGGGAGAAGAGCTGCTGACCTGCTCCCCAGTTTGCCATCGTTTATAAGTAGAGTCCGTTCTGGGTTTGGCCCCTTTTGGGGCGGGCTGCGAATTCTGTCGGCGTGAGCCCGTAAAAGCTCGTGTGCGGCCGGTTGGTATTCTAGTCGATTTTCCATTCCTCGATGATCTGGCGAGCCTCGTTGAGGTTGGCGAATAGGTGCTCGTTCAGGCACTCGTCGCGCAGGTGACCGTTGAAGTTTTCAACAAAGCCGATCTGTATCGGCTTGCCGGGCGCGATTTAATGCCATTCGATCCCGAGCGCCTCCTGCCAGGCCAAGATCGCATTCGAAGTAAACTCGGTGCCGTTGTCACTAACGATCATGCGCCGGCAACCTCGGGTTTCGATGACCTGGCCAAGCTCACGAACAACCCGCAACGCTGCGAGTGAGGTGTCGACGACCAGGCCAAGACATTCCCGCGTGAAGTCATCGACCAAGGTCAAGGACACGGAACCGTCGTCCGCTGGAAAGCGTATCCATCACGAAGTCGAGTGACCAGCGCAAATTCCGATCCTGCGGGATCATCATCGGTGCCTAGTGCCCGCTTGCGGCCACCCCGCTTGCGCACGGTCAACCGTTCCTCCTTGTAGAGCAGGTAAAACTTCTTCCGATTGATCTGGATCCCTTGCCGAGCCAATAGCAGCCCCAGGCGACGGTAGCCAAAGCGCCGCCGTTGCAAGGCCAGTTCCCTTAGTCGCGTCCGCCACGGACCATCGGCCGGCCGCGTCGAAGCATAGCGGTAGGTCTTGGGCTGCAGGCCGGCCAGCCTGCAGGCCGCCGCTGCGAGTAGCACTTCTCGTCAATCGCCCAGGTCACAGCTCGTCTCCGCAAGCTGGGCGTTACAAGTTTTTTGCGAGCGATTCCTTCAGCGTCGACATCCAGCATCGTCTCCGCCAGCAACTTCTTCAGCTTGCGGTTTTCTCCCTCCAACGCCTTCAGCTTACCGGCCTCGGAGATCTCCATCCCGGTGTAGCGCGATCGCCACTTGTAGAAAGTCAGCATCGCTGATCCCGTGCTTGCGGCACAGATCGCTCGCCGAAATCCCGGCAGCGTGCTCCTTCACACCTTGATGATATGCTGTCCAGTAAATCTGCTCTTACGCATCGTCCGTCTCCTCAATGGAGAACAGAACCTCACTCAAAATCGGGGGCGTTTCAGGGGAGCAGGTCAATCTGCTCTTCCATACACTTGGCTCTTTTCAGCTGTCGGTCCTTCAGAAGACGGCACTCTACCTTCAACTGTAGGAAATCCGCAGGGGCAGGTCAGGCAGTCACAGCCTTTCGATCGAAATCTTGACGGATCCATCGAACGTTTGTTAGAAAACTCTGTCATATAATCGAGAATTTTGCGTGGTGCAAAACAAAAGATGTGTCAATTTTAGTGTCTGACGCCAAACCAATAATTCTGATGGGCCACGGCGGGCAAGCGATAGCTGCTTCGATCATGGGCGACGAAGCGGGTCTTCCGGTTATTCTTGCGCATGGTGGAGGGCAGACACGCCGAGCCTGGAAACGAACTGCTGATCGTCTCGCGATTTGCGGATTTCGCACGGTCGCTATCGACATGCGGGGGCACGGGGAAAGCTCATGGGCAGAAGATGAGGCATATGAAATCCGCGATTTTGCACATGACCTCGTAGCTCTTGCGCAAGCATGTCCGCAGAGACCAGCGCTAATAGGAGCGTCTCTTGGTGGCTTGGCGGGAATTATCGCGGAAGGAGATGTGCGGCCTCGAACCTTTTCGTCGCTCACCCTCGTAGATGTTACCCCACAAATGGAGTCAGAAGGAATTGCTCGCGTAGTGAACTTTATGGCTGCGAAGGCCCGCGATGGCTTCGCTTCCCCGCAGGAGGCGGCTCGCGTCATTGCGGAATACATGCCTCACCGAAAGAGACAGGGCGTGCCCACGGGCCTTCATCACTATCTGCGGCTTAAAAGCAACGGAAGGTACTATTGGCACTGGGATCCAGCGTTTATAGAAAGATTGTTAGCGCGAATAGCGCGGAACCGGAAAGCGCCGCTCTCAAGCGAGCGGTTTTGGACTCGGCAGCATCTCAGTTAGACCTCCCGGTACATCTGATCCGAGGTGACGCCAGCGATTTGGTATCACCGGCTGCTGTATCTCATTTCAAATGCCTTGTACCGCAGGCCGAGGTTAGCGACATCGCGGGAGCAACTCATATGGTGGTCGGCGACAAAAACGATACATTCACCGATGCTATTGTCGAATTTCTAATCAGAACCCACCACAGCATTGTACGTTGAACACTAGTCTTAGAACGCTTTAACGTGCGAGGTCGAGGGTTCTTCATCTTCAGTGAGACAGGTGCTTCTTCACGCATCAAACGCTTCCGCTCGCTAGGTCTAGCAGATGGCTGGAGCTGAGGCTTTCCAAAAATAAGACTGTGACGAGCGTTTAAGTCGTTTGATCATTCGCTTGCCGGTCGGCGTGACCTAATCCTTCGTGACGAACCCAGCGGATAAGCGAAAGTCACAATTTGAAGTCTGACGCTGCAATCTCGGAGACTGATACCGCACCAGCACCGACCTCGCTTCCCAGCTACGCGTCAGTTTTATTATGCTGGTAAGGCCAGCAAAAGGAATTCGCCCTGTTAAAAAATCCAGATCCTTCTTCACGCAAAAAGCGTCTTTGCTCCTCGCGCCAGTATAGCTTTCTTGCGCCTGAAGCGCTCACATAGACAAAAAAACCCCGGCGGACCGGGGCAAGTTGACGGAGAGGGTCAGGAGGACACCCTCCGCAGTTAACGCGCATACAAATGATTAACGAAAGACCAAAAATAAGAAGGCGCAGAATTATAGACTAAATTCCAAAATTTGTTGGCGGAAGCAAAAATGCTGCAGAACACATTTAATAACCCTGTCGAGGTTACGCGCAAACGGACTATAGCGCTAATACTTCACTCCACGTGCCCAAGCCGGCCTACGAAAATTTGTTCTGTAACTTTCAAGCACTGCAAATGATTTTACACATCTGGTCGTTCTTAAGTTGCAAGCAATTCCGATTTTTCTGCACTTAAAAACCCGAAGCTTTATCGTCTACACGATCATTTGGACGACTGTGCGATACATTGCAGTTCGAGCACGCACTACGTCAAGTCGTTTTGCAGTCGTGAGTGGATGTAGTAGAAGCTCCATCGATTCTACCGGCGGAATTCTTCGGAATGTTTTCGACGAATGTAACGATCTTTGGTCGTTTGTAACGCGCGATCAGGTCACCGGCAAAAGCAATGATCTCTTCGGGTGTGGCTTCCATCGATGGGTGCAAGACGCAGATCGCTTTGACTGATTCGCCCCATTGTGGGTCGGGAACGCCGATCACTACAACGTCGGCAATAGCTGGATGTTTGCGTATCGCGTTCTCGACTTCAGCAGGATAGACATTTTCGCCACCGGTTTTAATCAATTGTTTTTCCGGCATTCGACCGACGTAAAAAAGATAACCGTCGGCATCGAGATATCCAATGTCACCTGTGTGGTGCCAGCCATTCCGAAGCGTGTAGTCCGTGTCTGTTGCGAGACCCCAGTATCCTAAAAAAACGGTTGGGCCACAAACAACGATCTCACCAGCTTCTCCCGTTTGCTTTAGAGAATCTTCACTATCAACGATCGCCAAGCTTCTCCAGAACATGGGTCGGCCGGCAGATTTCGGGCGATCTCGATATCGCGAGAGCGTTGCGAGACCTGACGTTTCAGACTGCCCGAACGTCACCCAGAATACCGCGCCGGGACATTCGCGCTCGAACCGCTCGATCGTCTCGGACGAATCCAGTCCGGTGACGGCTCGAAGCGATGATAGTTGTCCAGGAGTGGCCAGATCTAGGATGCTTCCCAACATCGGCGCAAACTCCGACATGATGGTGATCTTTTCAGCAACAATATCGCGGATCGCTTCCGCTGCGTCGAACTTCGTAGCGATTACGCTGGTTCCGCCAGCTTGCTGTGTCGCCAGCATTAGACCAAGACCAGCAACATGAAATAGCGGCAGCACTCCGAGGCTAACGTCTTGCTCAGTCAGTTGCCAAATGTCGATAAGCGAGCTATGCGCGGTCAACAAGTTCATCTGTGACAGCAACGCTCCGCGCGGACGGCCGCCGACACTAGCGGTATGTATTATGACAAAGCCGTCGTTGGCGTCGATCGCAGAAAACGGAAGTAAAGTGTTGTTCGTTGATAATTGCGCGAACGGCGTAAGGTATGGGCTCTCCTGACCGATAGCGAAATAATGCTCCACTGTTGGCAAAGATTGCCGCAAACCAACGATCGTGTCGTGGTAGTCTTCACCCGCTACGACGATCACTGGTGAACCGTCAGCAAGAACATACGCGATTTCATCTGGCTGCAGTCGGTAATTGACTGGTAGCAGGATCGCCCCGAGCAGAGCGGTTGCTCCGATCAACTCGATCATCTCAAGACAATTCTGCGAAACAATTCCGACACGATCGCCTGAGCTCACGCCACGCTCCGCGAGACCTGCGGCCAATCGTTGTATCCTATAAAGGTAATCCGAATGGGTGATCCGCCTTCCTTTGATTACGAAGGCAGCCCGGTCAGGGAAACGCAACGCGTTACGGCGATAGACGTCGCCAAGAGTGAAACTCCTCATCGTATATTCCTCAACGTACATCAACCGTGCATAGTCAACCCGCCGGACACGCTGATCGTTTGCCCTGTAATGAACCCCGCATCGTCGCTTAATAGAAACGCGATCATGCCGGGATAGTCGTCTGGCTGGCCGAGCCGTCTCAACGGAATGGCGCGAGCGAGCCCTTCCGCGATCTTGCCACCCGTCGGCGAACTGTTGGTGAATGCTTCGAACAACGGCGTGTCGGTGGGACCCGGACACACGACATTCAAGATGATATTCTTTCTTGCGAGCTCGCGCGCGACTGTTTTGGTAAAGGATATTAGTCCGCCTTTGCAGGCGGAATAAACGGCCTCTCCCGATGATCCGACCCGGCCCGCATCCGATGCAACGTTTACCACGCGTCCGAAGCCGCGCTCGACCATCCGCTTAACAACAACGTGGTGCAAATTAAGCGGTCCATAGAGATTGATGCCGACTACCTTATCCCAAAACGCCCGATCGGTATCAAGAAATGGAACCGGCACGTCCCAGCCCGCGACATTTGCGAGCAATTCGGTTGGACCGACCGTGGCCTCGAAGCTATTTGTTGCAGTTTCGACAGCATCGCGATCGGTGATATCAACCTGAAAAGCAAGCACTTTGCCCTTCTTACTTTGGCTTAGCCGCGCTGTTTCTTCGGCTCCATTCAGATTCTGATCGAACACACCGACGACACAGCCTTCATCGGCAAGCCGCAACGCTGTCGCTCGCCCGATACCACTGGCTCCCCCGGTCAGAATCACTCGTCGTCCATCAAGTCCGCGCATGCCGTCCTCCTCCCAATCCGCTTGTTTAAGTATAATTCTGTCGAACAGCACAGGCCGCGATTCGTTAGAGGTCTAAATCTTCCAAGGTGCATTCTGCCATCCCGGGACGATTGACGAACTTGGTGGTCTGCGGCATTAGTTTCTTTCGTACTAAGCTCTGACATTTATCACGCACGGCGGTCTCCTTTGGTTTCCAAGTCTCAAAAGCGTCCCCCAAAGGATGTCGCTAAACATGCACCAGACCGTCTGGCAAAAGGGTCGGCCGCGTCATCGAAGCAGTCTTCCGCTGCGATCATCTCGAAATCCGAAAAATCACGCGACTCGATCCTTGAAGCGGCAGCAAGATTATTTCGTCGCCAAGGCTACTCGGCCACGACTTTGCGCCAGATCGCTGAGATTGCTGAGATCAAAGCCGGAAGCGTCTATTACTACTTCGATTCCAAAGAGCAAATTCTCGATGAGGTGCTCCATCTCGGGTTGCTGCGGGTTTTTGAAGCAGTCAAAAAAGCGCACCGAGACGCCGGCGATGTCTCTCATAGGCGCAAGATTGGGTTGGCCATCGAAGCACATCTGGTTGCCTTGCTGGAAGACAGCGATTTCACATCCGCTAACATCAGGATCTACGGCCAACTTCCCGAATCGCTGAAAAAGCCGCACCGGCCTTTGCGCCGAGCCTATGCCAAGTACTGGGATAAACTCTTTCTCGACGCACGGCGCGCTGGCGAGATACGAGCGGACATAGAGATCGTGCCGCTTCGCATTTTTGTAATCGGGGCTCTGAATTGGACAATCGAATGGTTCAGCCTCGACAGTAAGGATGCGGTTCTGAAGCTCGCACGTCGAACCGAACTCTTGATTTTTGACGGCCTGAAGAAGCCCTGACATCTATTTGCCCTGCCAAACTGGCTTGCGTTTCTCCGAGAAAGCTTTGGGGCCCTCGATCGCGTCCTCACTAGCGTACGCCTGCACGTGCAGCCGATTGGCTTCCAGAAGTCCTTCGGCACAACCGAGATCCATTGCTGCAAGCACGCTGGCTTTCGCGGCTGAAACCGACAGCGGCGCTCCCTCAACGATCCCGCGAGCCAATTGCAACGCGCGAGCCCGAACCGCATCCGGCGTATCTTCGAGGTAATTGACAAAGCCATGCTCCGCGAGACGCTCAATAGGCATCGTTTCTCCGGTAATCACGAGCTCCATGACCAACGATTGCGGGAGCATCCACAGCAAGGGCACCGCCCAAGGCGAACCTCGCCCCATTTTAACCTCGGTGATCCCGGCTCGGGTCCCGCGAAGGCCGACCCTCAGATCAGACTTGATAGCTAGGAGCATACCACCGGCCATTAATGAGCCAGTCATCGCAGCGATGATCGGCTTCGACACTTTTCGCATTGCCGTCTGCAACGGATCGCGCATCAATGTCCAAATATCGACACCATCG
>JAPLPC010000354.1 GCA_026400425.1 Hyphomicrobiales bacterium
AGCGGGCAACAGCAGTATAATGGCCTTCACCAATTGCTGCACGCGACGGCGGCTGGCCAGCACGCCTGCGAGCAGGGTGACGAGGCCTTCGAGCAGCAACAGATAGCCGAAATAATGCGGCCTGATCAGCGTCGCGCCATCGAGCGCATCGAGCAGCGTGAACAGGCCGAGCGCCGACCAGCCCGCGCCGATGGCCAGCAAGGCGCGCCAGCGCCGCTGCACCAGTTTGGCGCCAAGCAGGAGGAGCAGGAGTCGGATCATTGACGGTCTCGATCTGCGAACAGAGCCCAAACCTAGCCGGCAGAAGCTTAACTTTTACATGCAAAGGATACCGCAAATTTGCAGAGCAAGCAGGCAGTCGATGGCCTTCACGGGTTCCAATCTTTGGTCGCGCGCGGCGGTGATCACCGCGGCCATGATCTTCGGCCTGACTTACAGTCTCAGCGCTGCGCTGCTGGCGCAGGACCTGTCCGAACGCGGGCATTCCGATGCGTTCATCGGCGCCAACGCGGCCATGCATGCCATCGGCGTGCTCGCGATGGCTTTTGCGTTGCCACGCATGGTCGGCGGCATCGGTGCGCGGCGGATGGTGGTCGTCGCGCTGGTGATCGCGGCCGTCGTGCTGGTGTTGTTTCCGGCGATGCCGTCGATCTGGCTGTGGTTTCCGCTGCGCATCATTCTCGGTGCCGCGTCCGAAACGCTGTTCGTGATGTCGGAAACCTGGCTCAACAGCCTCAGCACCGATGCGACGCGCGCCCGCGCCATGGCGGCCTATACGGCGGCGTTGTCGCTCGGATTTGCGCTGGGGCCGCTGCTGCTGTCGCTGATCGGCACCGAGGGCGCCACCGCCTATTGGGCCGGGGCGATCTTCGCTCTCGGTGCTGCAGCATGCCTGGCGATGCCGGGCATCGAACAGCCGGTGTTCGACAAAGGCGGACACGGCAGTCCGCTCGGCTTCGTCATGCTGGCGCCGATCGCCATGGCAGCGACGGTGCTGCATGCATCGGTGGAGAGCAGCGGCCTGTCCTTCCTGTCGCTCTATGCGCAATCGCTCGGCTGGAGCGAAGGCGACGCGACGCAACTGATGTCCTGCATGATGGTCGGCGCCATCCTGCTGCAACTGCCGATCGGCTGGCTCGGCGACAAGGTCGATCGCCGCAAGCTGATCATCGCACTGGCGGCGCTGGCGGTGATCGGCGCGCTGATCTGGCCGCTGGCATTGCGGTCGCCGTGGACGACCTATCCGTTGCTGTTCGTGTGGGGCGGCGTGTTCGTCGGCATCTATACGATCATGCTGACCATCGTCGGCAGCCGCTTCGCCGGCAGCAGTCTGGTCGGCATCTATGCGGCGATGGGATTGATGTGGGGCGTCGGCGCGTTGATCGGGCCGTTGGGCGCGGGCGCTGCGATGCAGTGGCTTAGCCATGGCCTGCCTCTGTTCGTCGCCTTTGCCTGCGGCTGCTTCCTGCTGGCGGCGCTATGGCAGACGCAGCGCGGCGATGTCGCGTAGGGCGGATTACGCTGTGCTTCTCCCCGCGGGATGGCGCCAAACAATGCGGACGTCGCCCATGTCCGGTTGAATGCAAGCTATCGCGAGCGCGTTGGCGCAGCCAGCGCGGCGGCGGACTGGGGCACGCATGATGCGCGTGCCATCAATCGTCGGCGCAAGGCGTTCATGGCCGGCCGTTCGAACCAGGCGAACGACCACAGTGAGAGCGTGATCAGGACGATCAGGAATGTCAGCAGCGTCACCGGCGACCGATAGTCGATCTGCCAGCCCTGCCAGGCGGCCATGGTCACCAAGGCGAGCTGCAGCGGAAAGTGTAGCAGGTATGAGGAATAGGAAATGTTGCCGAGCCATTCCAGCCGCGACGTGACGGGGTGCAGAACGTCCTCATAGATCACCAGAGCGATGATCAGGCCGGGGAACGCGAAGGTGAATGCGATGAACTCCGCCAGCGTCCCGTGCGGCCACATCAGACGCGCGACAATCATGCAGAGCACTGTCGCAGGAAGATAGATCCAGGCTGCGTACGGGAGCCCGCTGCGCGATTGCGCGTGCCGGAGAACCTCCGCGCAGACGCCGCCGAGGAAGAAGCTGAGCACGCCCCTGACCAGCGGTGCGTCGGGATTCAGAAGAAATGGCGCCAGCGCGCAAATGGCCGCGACCACCGGCAGCCGCGCGAGCTTCAGCTTCGCCAGCCCGAAGAAGATGCCATACAGCATCACCTCGACGACCACCGACCAGGCCGGCCCGTTGAACGTGTAGGAGTGGCCGGACCATGCGGTGGTCAGCAACAGCTGCTGGACGAATTGCGCAGCAGAATCGCTGGGGAAGACGAAGTCGCTGCCGGTCAACGCGCGGGTGGCTACTTGCGTCACGGCCACGGAAACCATCGTGGCAAAGTATAGCGGATACAGCCGCGAGAAGCGCAGGACGGCAAAGCTCAGGCTGCTGACATCGCCGTGCGCGACCGGCTCCGCATAAAGTCGGAAGAAGATGAAACCGCTGATCGAGAAGAACAGCTCAACGCCCCACCAGCCGTGCTGATACAGCGGCCACAACAGCCAGAACAACGGAAACTGCTCCGTCGGCGCTGCCGTCGGAAAGAAATGCTGCCAGTGCCAGAATACGACGGCCAGCGAAGCCAGGCCGCGCAGGGCATCGATGGACGTCAGGCGTGTCTGGTGCATGGGGTCTACCGGGTGCAAGACCACGAAAACACCCCGAGATTGTGAAGGCGTTAACGCCAGTGGCACAAGTCGCCGCATTGGCTGCAAATCGGACCGGCTGCCGCGCCGGGCGCGCGTTATGCGTCGCTGCGGGGCTTTCTCAACTGCACCAGCGCATTCGCCATGGCGACGAAGCCGGAGACCGGGACGGTCTCGGCGCGCCGCGTCGCTTCGACGCCGGCGGCGGCGGCCAATTGTTCCGGATCGACACCAAGCGGCTTGAGGCTTTGCCGCAGCATCTTGCGGCGCTGGTTGAACGCGGCGGCGGCGACTTGCTCAAGCAGGCGGCGTTCGCACGGCTCGGGATTTTGGCGCGGCGTCAGGCGCACCACCGATGACGTCACCTTCGGCGGCGGCGTGAAGGCGGCCGGTGAGATATCGAACAGGATTTTCGTATCCGCACGCCAGTTGGCGAGGACGCCGAGCCGGCCATAGGCTTCGTCGTCGCCGACGGCGACGATGCGTTCGGCCACCTCGCGCTGGAACATCAGCACCATCATTTCGTACCACGGCGGCCATGGTTCGGTGCACAGCCAGTCGATCAGCAGTTGCGTGCCGATATTGTAAGGCAGGTTAGCGACGATGCGCGCGCGCTCACCGTTCAACAGCGGCCGCGGGTCGAATGTCTGCGCGTCGCCGATCACGATCTCGGGCCGTCCGGGATAATGCGCGGCGATTTCTTCCAGCGGTCCGATGGCGCGTTCGTCGCGTTCGACCGCGATGACTCGCTTGGCACCCGCCGCCAGCAATGCGCGGGTCAGGCCGCCTGGCCCGGGGCCGACCTCGACCACGGTGACACCGTCGAGCGGGCCCGCGGCGCGCGCAATGCGTGCGGTGAGATTGAGATCGAGCAGAAAGTTCTGGCCGAGCGATTTGCGCGCTTGCAGATCGTGGCGCTTGATGACGTCGCGGAGCGGCGGAAGATCGTCGATACCGCTCATGACGGTTGCGACGCGGCCATGCGCGCGGCGAGCTTGAGGGCGGCGATCAGGCTCGATGGATTGGCCTTGCCGGTGCCGGCAATGTCGAAGGCAGTGCCGTGATCCGGCGAGGTGCGAATGAAGGGCAGGCCGAGCGTGACATTAACGCCGTGATCGAAGGCGATGGTCTTGATCGGGATCAGCGCCTGATCGTGATACATGCAGATCGCGCAGTCATAGGTCGCGCGCGCCGCCGGATGAAACATCGTATCGGCCGGCAGCGGGCCACGGGCGTCGATGCCCTCGTTCTGCAGTACGGTGACCGCATGCTGGATGAAAGCCAGTTCCTCGTCGCCCATGCTGCCGTCTTCGCCGGCATGCGGATTGAGGCCGGCGACGGCGAGGCGCGGGCGCTTAATGCCGAACCGCGCTTTCATGTCGTTGACGACGATGCGTGCGGTGGCAGTGATCAAAGGGCCATTGAGTTGATCGATGGCATCGCGCAGCGCGACATGGATCGTCACCGGCACGACGGCCAGTTCGGGCGACCACAGCATCATCACCGGCAGCGGCAACTTGCCGTCTTTGGCGGCGAGCTCGGCGAGAAACTCGGTATGTCCGGGATGTGCGAACCCGGCCCGGTACAGCACGCTTTTGGCGATCGGATTGGTGACCACGGCGCCGGCATGGCCGGCTTCCACGTCGGCGACGGCCTGACGGATCGAGGCGATCGCGGCGGGAGCGCTGGATGCATCCGGGCGGCGCGCCTGCGCCGTCACCACATGGCCGGTGGAGACCACCGGCAGGGCATCGGCGAAGATCGCGATCGCGGTGGCCGGCGTTGCATCCGCTAGCGCGATGTCATGGCCGAGCGCCTGCGCGCGCCCCGCGATGAAATCGCGATCGCCGAGCAGATAGAACGGCGGCAGATCGAGCGCGCCCCTGTTCATCCAGGCGGCGATGGCAATGTCCGGCCCGATCCCGGCCGGTTCGCCGAGGGTCAATGCGAGAGGTTTGGTCATGCGGACGCCTTCAGCCAGTCGCGGTCGAAGCCGGATTTCGGGATTAGCGATATTCGATCATCGCTGATTTGCGGACGTCCTGCAGATACGACTTCGACTTCGCTTCGAATTTCTCGGCGAACATCTTCTCGCGGACTTCGCGTTTCTTTGGCGTATCGACCTTGGTCGGTTTGCGCGAACACAAAGCGACCATCTCGATCCCCTGGGCCGTGACTTCGGGCGGGGTCAGGTGACCGATCGGCGTCTTGTCGAGCAATTCGCGCAGGTTCGGCGGCAGGTCGGCGGAGCTCTTCACCACGATGCTCTTCACGGTGGCATTCTGGCTGGATTTGAAGGTGCGAATTGCGTCCTCGCAGCTCTGGATGCGTTCGCGCAGCCCGGTCGCCTCCTTGAGGCGGGCTTCTGCCAGACCGCCGCCGGCGCCGCGCGGCACGATCAGCACCAGCGGGCGCATCTGATATTCGAACGCCTCGGCCATGGCGTCGCCGCCCTGACCTTGCACGGCAGCTTCGACTTCCTTCTCGCCGACCTGCAGGCTCTGCTTGAAGCGACCGCGAACGATCGCGTTCCACACCATATCGGCCTTGAGACGGCTCTTCAGCGTGTTGGGGCGTATGCCCTTGGAAGCCAGCGACTGGGTCAGCTGATCGGGCGTGAGACGCATGCGCGACGCCATCGTGGCAAATGAGCCATCGACTTCGGTAGCGCTCGGATCGACGCTGTATTTCTTGCCTTCCTTGATCTTGACCTTCTCGTCGATCAACTGGTCGAGCACCGCCTTGCGGCTGTTATCTTTCATGCCGGACAGCGCGTTGAGCTTCATCCGCTGGTCGATATCCATATTGGTGATCGGCTCGCCATTGACCATGACGGCAACCGACTGGGCATGGGCCGGCGATACCGTCGAGATCAGGATCGTTACGGCGGCGGCCAGCACGGCATGCACGAGGTGACGGACGTTCATTGCGTTCATGACTCTCCGGATCAGGCGTTTGCTTGGCCCGCTGCAGGGCCGGCCGCGTCATTATCGCGGCCGAAAACGGAATTTTCGCGGCGATCGGAACCTGAGCGTCCGAATGTCGCGATCAAATGATCAATAGACCGTGCCGCCGGTGCCGCTGCCGGCCTGGGTCCCGCCGAGCGTGCGCAGGCCGATCTGGAACATCACGGTATGGCTCAAGACCGGCGGGGTCGAGAGATTGGCGACGTAGCTATACGAGGTGACGTAGTTCAGCGCGAGGATGAAACAGTCGTCCACATAGCCGGCGCCAACCGTGTACTGGTCGATCGTGTTCTGCTGCAGATTCCAGCGTGCGCCGCCGGTCACCACCCAGTTGTTCGCCACCTTGATCGAACCGGTGCCGAGCAGGCCCTCGCGGCGGGTCAGATAGCCCAGCTCTTGCTGCGGCGCGTAGTTGCCATAGAGCATGCTGACCGACCAGCGATCGAACGAGGCGCGGCCCTCGGCTTCGAAGCGCGAGATGTTGCCGGTGCCTTCGTCGATGCGGGCGCGGGTCGAGAACGAATAGGTGCGGTTCGGCGCGTAGCTGACACCCGCCACATAGTCGGAGCGGGCCTTTTCCAGACCGGATGCGACGCCGGTATTGGTCAGGTCGGCGACGGCGAACGAGTTCATGCCGAACAGCTGATAGGACTGGCCGAACAGCACTTTGATCGTACCGCCCTGGTCGAACTGGGTGGTCGCCTGGACACCGACATTGGCGCGGCCACCGCCCTCGACGCGATCATAGCCGGAGAACTTGTTCACGCTGAACAGGTTGCTGGTGTCGAAATTCATGCTCTGCGCGTCTTCGTTCGGCAGACGGCCGGCATAGGTCTCGTTCGGGCGGATGATGACCTGGGCGATCGGCTCGATCACGGTGCTGCCCCACGGCTGCACATTGATGAACGGATAGCGATATTCGAGACCGACCGTCGGCATCACGCGCAAGGCTTGCGTGTCGCCGGGGGTCACATAGTTCGAAACGCCCGGCTGGTTCGAGATCGATGCGTCGATGGCATCGACACGCAAGCTGGCGAACGGCGTGAAGATCTGGCCGAGTTCATCGGTGAACGACCGACGCCACTGCGCTTCGCCGGTGAAGCGGGTGTAGGTGCCTGGGACACCGCGCAGCAGGCAATTGCCCGGCAGCCGCGCCATTGGATCGGCCGATGTCGGCGCGCAAAGGCCATTGGTCATGGCATTCGATGAAATCGCGTCGAACTGCGCATCCTGCCGCGTCAGGCTGGTGAAGTTGAACTTGTAGCTGAACTCGCCGCCCAGAATGTTCTGCTGCAGGACGTTGTTGTAGTCCAGCACCGGATGGATGATGGGAACCTGACGCTGGTTACCCGAGAAGCTCGTATACTGGATCGTGCGGACGTCGAAGAAGCTGCGCTTGCCGACGCCGGTCAGATAGAGCTGCGACACGGCTTCGGTCTGCAGATTCAGGAACGACTGATACGGATCCCGGTACATCGCCAGGCGATAGTCGTACAGGAAGTTGTAGTCGCTGAGCGCGACTGCATCCCAGCCCCAGGTCCACTTGTCGTTGATCGCGAACTGACCCTTGGTCTCGACACCGCCGCGCCAGTCCTTGTCGCTGACAGAGCCGGCACCGAACGCCGTGCGGTCCTGCTGATTGATGCCGTAAGCGCGGATCTGGTAGGCGCCGTCCATCAGACGCTGGCGGAATTCCGCCTGCATCAGCAGACCCTGCCGCGTGGTGTAGCGCGGCATGAATGTCGCGTCGTAGTCCGGCGCGATCGCCCAGTAGAACGGCGTTTCGATGCCGAAACCGAAATTGGTGTTCTGCTGGAAGCCCGGCATCAGGAAGCCGGTCTTGCGCTTCACGGTCGGATCGGGCGTCGAGAAATACGGCATGTAAGCGAGCGGCACGCCGAAGAACTCGACGCGCGCATCCTCGAAATACATCATCTTTTCGGTCTGGTCGTGGATGATGCGAGCACCCTTGACCTGCCACAGCGGCGGCTTCTTCGGATCGTCCTTACAGGCCGCGCAGGCGGTGTAGACGCCGTTCTGGAACACGGTGTAGTTGCCGGCGGTGCGCTCGGCGCGAGTCGCGGCCATGCGCGTCGCATCGGCGGTATCGACGCGCAGCGAATCTACGAAGCCATCGCGATAGTCGTCGCTGAGATCGAGCAGGTTGGCATAGGTGATCCTGCCGTCGGCATCCGTCATCCGGACATTGCCTTCGGCATGCAGGCGCTTGGTCTTCTGGTCGTAGATGACTTTATCGGCCTCGACCGAGGTGCCGTTGTAATACATCTGGACGTTGCCGACGGCGGCGACGCGCGAGTTGTTGTAGTCGTAATTGACCTCGGTGGCCTGCACCAGCATCTGCCCGGTCTGGGCAGCCGGCGGCGGCTTTGGTCGGGTTGCGGGCCGGTTATAGGTGAAACCTTGGGCGTGGACAGGCGTCGTCGCTGCAGCGCCGAGCGTCACGGCCACGCACATCATGGTCGCCGCAATCGTCGTGAGGGCGCGGGACGTGCGACCGCAATCTGCGCAAATGTGCAGTTTCGAGGTCAATTTCCGCGCGCGGAGGGCGGCAAAACCAGCCACTATCCGTCCTCCAGGTACAACAAGGCCAAAAAGCCGGTGAGGCCGCCCACACAGACGGGCAGCCACGCCGCAGCAATCGGATGCATCAACTCGGCCTTGCTCAAATCTTCAGTCACTTTCGACAGGACGTAGAGCAGAAAGCCTGCGCCCACGCCATACAAAACCATCTTCTGGACGCCGCCCATGCGAAAGAACCGCAGGCTCACGGAAGCGGCCAGCATCACCATCGCGACCAGCAAAAACGGCTGCGCAATAAGCTTGTGATACTGCAGACGATATCCCGCGGTCGCAAATCCAGAACTCTCGGAAGATCGGATATACGAAGGAAGTTGCCAAAATGACACTGTTTCGGGGGTCGAGAAACTATTTCGAACCTGCGCCGGGGTGAGGGTGGTGGCGATATCCAGCGTGTCCTGCTCGACCACCGGCGAATCGAGGGAGTAGATGCGTACCCCTTTGAACGCCCAGCGGCCTGGTTCCAGGGTGGCTTCGCGGGCCTCGATCCGTTCGCTGAACTGGTTTTCGGT
Organism: Hyphomicrobiales bacterium; assembly: GCA_026400425.1. Classification (GTDB taxonomy): domain Bacteria; phylum Pseudomonadota; class Alphaproteobacteria; order Rhizobiales; family Xanthobacteraceae; genus Tardiphaga. The sequence goes on from JAPLPC010000354.1 coordinate 8,789, forward strand.
GTCGAACCGGAACACCGTCAGCCCCGTGAGGCGAAGGCCCTGCTGCTCGCTGCGGGCGGCGTTGATGATGGTCTGGCCGTCGGCATTGACCTGATTGATCCAGAACCCTGCCGCGTCCTGGACGCCGCCGCCAGAGGCGTCGCCGAACATCCGGGCTTCCATCCGTTTGGATTCCTCGCGCAGATTGGCCGACACCGGGTTGTAGACGATGGTGGCGAGCACGCCGAGGATGAGGGCGCTGAACAAGGCCGGCGAAATGAACTGCCAGGCCGACACGCCGGCGGCGCGGGCGACCACCAGTTCGAGCCGGCGCGACAGCGCCAGATAACAGGTCATCGCCCCGATCAGAATACAGAACGGCATCAGCTTTTCGAGCGCCTGCGGCACCCGGTACAGCGAGGTCTGCGCCACCATCAGCGCCGGCGCGGTCGCAAGCCCGGCGGTGCGGCGAACCATCTCGATATAATCGACCAGCACCAGCAGCATGAAAATGCTGATGAACACGCCCATCGCCGCAACCAGGAAGCGGCCGGCGAAATAGCGCCCGATGGTGTTGGTGATCATGTTCATGCGGTGGCCGGCCGTCTGAACAGGCGCAGGATCCGTTCGTTGGAGCGGTTGATGGCTTCCATCAGCCTGGCCGGAGGTTCGACCACGATACCCAGCTTGATGATCGCGAGGCTGATGCCGATGGCGCCGAACAGAAGGAGATATTGCAGCGGCGCCGCCCAGTCCGATTTCGCGGCCGCCACCGAGCAGGCGAAGCCGGCCATGCGCAATCCGAACACGGCGCCGATGGCATTGCCCATGGAGAAGTTGCGGCTCTGGCGCGTGGTGCGCGGCTGGCCGAGAAAGGCGAAGGTGAGGGCGGCAAAGGCAAATGGATAGATCGGCGCCATCAGGCGATCATGCAATTCGGCGCTGAAAGCCCCCGGCATCTGCTGATACATGGGATCATTGGCCGGTGGTGCGAACAGTTCCCACAAATAGCGCTCGCGGATGCCGAACGTGACGTCCTGGCTGCGGTTGGAGAATTTCGACATGTCGAAGGCGTAGCGGGCGAAGGCCACCATGGCGGGATCGGTCTTGCCGGTTTCGAAGCGCTGGAGGTTACCGTCCTCCAGCACCAGGAACGAGCCGTCCTTGTTCTTCAGCACCGTGCCGTGATCGGCCATGATGGTGATGCGTTCTTTCGGATCGCGGCGGTCGTCGACGAAAATGCCGACCAGCAGGCCGCCGGGCTGCCGTTCCTTGATGCGCACCGTGAGATTGGTGTCGAGCTGGGCAAACCGGCCGGGCTGCAGGATGTTGGTCAGCACATCGGCGGTGATCTCGGCATCCCAACGCTTCAACCGCCGCATGCCGTCCGGCGCCATGTAGGAGGCGATGAACGCCACGATCAGCGACACCACCAGCGTCGCGTAGAGAAAAGGCCGGAACAGCCGCATCGGCGACAGGCCGGCGGCGTTCATCACGATGATTTCGGAATCGGTCGCAAGCTTTGTGAGGGTATGCGAGACGGCGATCATCAGCGCGATCGGCGCGATGATCAGCACCAGCACCGGGATGGCCAGACTCGTGAATCCGAGAAAGGTCAGGATGGTCTGACCCTGGCTCGTCATCAGGTCGATCCCGCGCAGCGCCTGGGTAATCCAGATCACGCCCGTGAGGCTGACCAGAACCACCACAAACGACGCCAGCACCGTCTTGAAGATATATCTGTCGATCGACCCCATCGGTCCCCGTAACGGCCTCAAAAGCAAACCGCGTGCCCATCTCCGATATGAAGATCCCCGAGGGCAGAGCGTCACCCGGAGCCTGATCCCTACACTTACCATCCCTTTGATCGGTCAACAAAATGGCCGAGCGATGGCTGCCCGGGAAAGTGGTTAATTAAGTCTGCGATGTGGCCTCGGGGACACTGAAACCAGGCTCGGGCAGGCGTTAATATAGCGATCTGCGATGGTCGGAGATCCCAAGCGGTGGCCGTTCGGTGGCACGGACATTTCCGGACATGGAATCACCTTGCGATGTCGCATCGACAATACGTGTATCCACCGCACGGCTTGACGGCTCCGGCTGCCGGGACAACAACACCCGTTCCCTCGCGTCGCCCCCGCGGTCCGATGCGCCTCACTCGCTGTTCCGGAGGTTCTGCCCATGTCCGACACCGTCAAGGTCGGCTTCGTTCCATTGTCCCAGGCCGCCCGCGGCACCCTCGTGGTGTTCAGCGACGATGCGCTCAACCTGGGCAAGGCAACGACCAAGGCGCTCGGCGCCGCAGCCGCGCTGATCAAGCGCGCCGCTGCCACCGGTAAATTCAAGGGCAAGAACGGATCCACTCTCGATATTCTGGCACCGGAAGGCGTCAAGGCCGATCGGCTGCTGGTGATCGGCACCGGCAAGGCCGCCGAGATCAAGGAGACCGACTTTCTGAAGTTCGGCGGCGTGCCATCGCCGAATTGCCGTCGGCCGAGGTGACGGCAGAGCAGGCTGCCTCGATGGCGTCCGGTGCGATGCTGCGCGCTTACAAATTCGATCGCTACAAAACCAAGAAGAAGGACGGCGAAGACAAGCGCGGCACTGTCGCTTTGTCGCTGGCGGTGAGCGACGTCGCGGCCGCCAAGAAAGCTTTTGCATCCGATCAGTCCGTCGTGAACGGCGTGGTGCTGGCGCGCGATCTCGTCAACGAGCCGCCGAATGTGCTGTTTCCGGTGGAATTCGCGCGTCGCGCCAGCGAGTTGAAGAAGCTTGGCGTCGCCATCGAGGTGCTCGACGTCAAGGCGATGGAAAAACTCGGCATGGGCGCGTTGCTCGGCGTCGCGCAGGGCTCGGCTCACCCGGCGCGTATCGTGGTGATGCGCTGGAACGGCGGCAAGAAGGGTGAAGCGCCCGTCGCTTTCATCGGCAAGGGCGTGACCTTCGACACCGGTGGTATTTCCATCAAGCCGGCCGGCAGCATGGAGGATATGAAGGGCGACATGGGCGGTGCGGCCTGCGTGGTCGGTCTGATGCATGCGCTGGCTGGACGCAAAGCCAAGGCAAATGTGATCGGCGCCATCGGCCTCGTCGAGAACATGCCCGACGGCAATGCCCAACGTCCGGGTGACATCGTCACCTCGATGTCGGGCCAGACCATCGAGATCATCAACACCGACGCCGAAGGCCGTCTGGTGCTGGCGGACGTGCTTTGGTACGTCGCCAAGAAATACAAGCCGACATTCATGATCGATCTGGCGACGCTGACCGGTGCCATCATGGTGGCCCTCGGCACCGATCATGCCGGCCTGTTCTCTAACAATGACGACCTGGCCTTGCGCCTCGCCACGGTTGGGCAGGCGACCGGCGAGCGGGTCTGGCGCATGCCGCTGGGGCCCGATTACGACAAGCTGATCGATTCGCAATTCGCCGACATGAAAAACACCGGCGGTCGCTATGGCGGGTCGATCACCGCCGCCCAGTTCCTGCAGCGATTCGTCGATGACATTCCGTGGGCGCATCTCGATATTGCCGGCACCGCCATGGGCGCGCCGAAGACCGAGATCAATCAGAGCTGGGGATCCGGCTACGGCGTGCGCCTGCTCGATCGGCTGGTCGCGGATTATTACGAGGGCAAGAAGTAGTCGGGGATGACCGAGGTTCTGTTCTACCATCTGCAGAACATGGCGCTGGAAAACGTGCTGCCGCCGCTGCTCGAGAAATCGCTCGAGCGCGGCTGGCGGTGCGTGGTGCAGTCCAGCTCGGAAGAGCGTGCCGATGCGCTGGATGCGCATCTGTGGACCTATCGTGATGATTCGTTTCTGCCGCATGCCACCTGGCGGGCGGCCGATGCTGCGACGCAGCCGATCCTGCTGGTCACGGAAGATGGTAATCCAAACGCTGCCCAGGTCCGGTTCCTGGTGGACAATGCGCCACTCCCGGCCGAGACGTCCGGCTATGAGCGTATGGTGCTCGTCTTCAATGGCGACGATGACGAGGCGCTGGCGGCGGCGCGGGCCGCCTGGACCGATTGTAAGGCACGGGGATTGGCAGCGACCTATTGGCAGGCCGACGAGCGCGGGCGCTGGCAGAAGCGGAATTAGCGCTTAACCGTATTTGATGCTATTTGCGCTTTTCCTGAACGATGGCCGTTCGAATGTCACGGTCACGCCGCAAACCAATGATGAGACGGGCGCTTCGTCGCCGTGTGGGATAGCGTTGATCGTGTACAACAAAATGCTTCATCGAACGGGTTTGGCCGTACTCATCGTGGGACCGTTGCTCGGCGGCTGTTCCGGCATGGGCGCGGGCGACATGTTCAAATCCGACCTGCTGTCCAAGGATGCCGACTGGTTTTCCAGATCGGGCCGTACGATCATCAAGAACGTGTCGATCGAAACCCCGCCGCTGACGCCGGACACGCCGGTGGCGCCCCAGGATCTGATCAGCGCCGACGGCGCCTGTCCCGGCATGGCGCCGCGCGATGCCAGTGCGCTCGCGGATGGTGCTGCCGCGGTTGCCCCGGCCACTGGCGTCGTGGCGCTTGGCCACACCGAATGCGATGTCGTCCGCGGTGCCGGTGCACCCGACAGCGTGAATATCGGCGGCAATCCGCGTGGCGACCGCGTCACCACGCTCTCTTATCTGCGCGGACCCCGTGCCGGCATCTATACCTTCACGGCCGGCCGTCTGACCATGGTCGAAGGGACGCCTGCACCGCCGCCGCAGCCGACTCGCGCGGCTAAAAAACGCCGCGCCGGCTAGTTTCTGGCGCGAGGATAATTCCGTCGCTGCCGCAAGCGACAATGGATCTAGGCGCTGTCCGCGTCTTCGAGCAGCGCGCTGGCGGCTAGCCATTGCTCCTCTGCGCGGGCCAGGGCCTGGGCCGCAGCTGCGCGCGCTTTGGTGAGTTGAGCCGCCTGTTTGGGATCACGGGTGTAAATGTCCGGCAGCGTGAGCGCGGTATCGATCTTTTCGATAATGCCGGCGATACGCGCCATCTCGGTCTCGGCTTCCGCAACCTTCTGCTTCGGCGAACTTCGTTTCTCTTTCGCCCGCGCGGGCTTGTCCTCGGTCACCCCGGCGCGTTCGCGCGCGGGCGTGCGCGGATCGCGAATTTGCATCACCTGCTTGCGATAGTCTTCGAGATCGCCGTCGAAACTGGTCACGGTCTTGTTCGCCACCACCCACAGCTGATCGGCGCAGGCCTCGATCAGGTAGCGATCATGCGACACCATGATCACGGCGCCGGGGAATTCGTTGATGGCTTCGGCGAGCATCGCGCGACTGTCGATGTCGAGATGGTTGGTCGGCTCGTCGAGGATGATCATGTTCGGGCCGTAGAAAGTGGCGAGGCCCAGCAGCAGCCGTGCCTTCTCGCCACCCGACAGGCTCTTCACGACCGTATCGGCAGCTTTACCGGAGAAACCGATATTGCCGGCGCGCGCGCGGACTTTCGATTCCGGTGAGTCCGGCATCAGCTTGCGGACGTGATTGTAGGTACTGATGACGAGGCTGATTTTCTCAGGGGCGATCATGAGCCGAGCTCCTTGACCTTGGATTCAAGTACGGAGAGGTGCGCCCGCGCGTGACGGCACCGGAGAACGGCTGCAGCTTGTTCGCGATCAGCTTCACCAGCGTCGATTTGCCGTTGCCGTTGGAGCCCAGCAAAGCGATGCGGTCCTCGGTATCGACGCGCAAGGTCACCTTGTTGAGTATCGGCTTGCCAGGTTCGTAGCCGACCGAGACATTGTCCAGCGCGAGGATCGGTGGCGACAGGATTTTCTCCGGCGCGGGAAAGC
>JAPLPC010000504.1:0-6223 GCA_026400425.1 Hyphomicrobiales bacterium
GCCGGGCGGCAGCACACCTTGCGCGGCCAGCGGCGACCCGGCCGCGACCAGCGCGATTGCGGCACTCATCGATAATCGAAACATCCGGCTCATCTCGTCACCATCTCCGCGCTCACAATGGATCGTCAACGCCTGATGATATGATCCGTTGCAGCACGCCGGCGCTCCCACCCTTCGCGCTCCAATTCGGGGCGATCGTCCTCGATCTCGGGATAGCCGATACAGAAATAGCCGATCAGCCGCCAATCCCGCGGAATATCGAGTACCTCTGCGACTACGACGGGGTCAAGGATCGACACCCATCCCATGCCGATGCCTTCCGCGCGCGCGGCCAGCCACATGGTGGCAATCGCCGTCACCACTGAATAGTCCGCCATTTCCGGCATGGTGCGGCGGCCGACGCCGTGGCCGACGGCGGTCCCGCGATCCGCGAACACCGCCAGATGCGCCGGCGCCTCGCGCAGGCCCGCGAGCTTCAGCCGCGCGTAAAGCTGCGCGCGCTCCTCCTGATAGGCACTCAGCGCCTCGGCATTGCAGGCGGAGAAGTTATCGAGCACGGCCTGACGCCGCGCGGGATCGTCGACGATGACGAAGCGCCAGGGCTGGCTCAGCCCCACCGATGGCGCGAGGCAAGCGGTCTCGATCAATCGTTGCAGCGCGTGCTCCGGCAGCGGATCGCCGCGAAAGCGCCGCACGTCGCGACGCCATGCAAACAGTTCCTGCAGCTTCGCGCGAAACCGATCGTCGAAAGATGGCAATGCCCTAATCTTCCGGTGCGTGTTCGATCGGATCGAACCGATCATGCTCGAGCGCCAGCAGATTCCACGACTGCAGCATATGCGGCGGCAAAGGAATCACGCCACCGCGCGGATGCGGGATGACGATGCGACGCGCCAGCAGATGCAGGCGGTTCTGCAACCCGCCCGGCAATTGCCAGTTCTCGATGTTGAAATACTTGGGATCGCCGACGATGGCATGGCCGATGTGGGCCATATGCGCGCGCAATTGATGCGTGCGTCCCGTCACCGGCTTCAGCGACACCCAGGCCAGTTTCTGGCCGGAGGTCTCGACCACGGCATAATAGGTCACCGCATGGCTGGCGCCGTCGTCGCCGTGCTTGACGACGCGCATGATGGTGTCTTCCTCATTCTCTTCCTTGGCGAGATAGGTCGAGATGCGGCCCTGCTTCGGCTTCGGCACGCCGGCCACCAGCGCCCAGTAGAATTTGCGCGCCGAGCGTTCACGAAAAGCGCCGGTCAGGAACGAGGCGGCGAACCGGGTCTTCGCGATCAGCAGACAGCCCGACGTCTCGCGATCGAGACGATGGACGAGGCGCGGCTTTTGCCCCGTGGCGTCACGCATCACCTCCAGCACCATATCGACATGGCGCGTCATGCCAGAGCCGCCCTGCACAGCGAGGCCGGCCGGCTTGTTCAGCACCATCACGTCCGGATCTTCGTAGATCGTCATCGCCTTCAACGCATCAAGCGTCTTCTGCGCGGCTTCGGAGAGCACGCCGACGGTCTTGGGCGCATCGAGCTTGAGCGGCGGAATACGGACGGTCTGTCCGGCTTCCAGACGATCCTTGCTGTCCGCGCGCTTGCCGTTCACGCGCAACTCGCCTTTACGGACGATGCGCTGGATGTGCGAGAATGACAGGCCCGGAAAACGCGCTTCGAGAAAACGATCGACGCGCATGTCGTTCTCGTCCGGCGTGACAATCACCGTCTGCACGCTGGTGGGCATCACCACCGGTTCGGCCTCGGGCTTCGCCGGGGTCTCGATAACGGGCTCGGGCGCGCGCGTGCGCGGCGCGCCGGCAAAACGTGGCGCCGGCCTGCCGCCGGCCCGTGGTGTGGATGACCGTTCGCCGCGCGCCGGACGCTCGGGCCGCTCCGCGCGTTCGGATCGCTCCGGGCGTTCAAATCGTTGTGGACGCTCCGATCGCTCGAAACGTTCCGGCCGCTCGGTTCGCCCCGGTCGCTCAGATCTCTCCGACCGTTCGAAGCGCTCCGGTCGCTCGGCTGCGCGCGCGCGCGGCGGACGCGCACCGGTCGGGCGCTCCGCGTCGCGGCGCTCGGGCTTCACCCGCTCGCGCGCAGGCGTTTTGGCTGGACCCTTGGCTGCTTTTTTCGCTGCTGCTTTGGCCATCGTAGCGCCCGGCTTGGCGCGCCCCGAGCGGCCAACGCCATCGGGTCCGCGCTTGCCGGGAGGTCTCGTATCGCGACGGCTCATGACTTTTTCTCGTTTCTCAATCTGGTCCAATAATCCAGCCGCTTGCGAATCTCGCGTTCGAACCCTCGCTCGGGCGGATCATAGAAGGTCCGGCGGCCCAAGGCTTCCGGGAAGTAGTCCTGGCCGGAAAAACCGTCCGGCGTATCGTGGTCGTATTGGTATCCGTCGCCGTAGCCTTCGGATTTCATCAGCTTGGTCGGCGAATTCAGGATGTGCTTGGGCGGCAGCAGCGAGCCCCCCTCTTTAGCCGCCCGCATCGCGGCCTTGTAGGCCATATAGGCTGCATTCGATTTGGGGGCGGTTGCAATGTAGATCACAGCCTGGGCGATAGCGAGTTCGCCTTCGGGATGGCCGAGAAAATCATAGGCGTCCTTGGCGGCGTTGCAGATCGCAAGCGCCTGCGGATCGGCCAGGCCGATATCCTCGACCGCCATGCGCACGACGCGGCGCGCCAGAAACAGCGGATCCTCGCCGGCATCCAGCATGCGGCACAGATAATACAGCGCCGCATCGGGATCGCTGCCGCGCACGGATTTATGCAGCGCGGAGATCAGATTGTAGTGGCCGTCGGCCGACTTGTCGTAGATCGGCGCCCGGCGCTGCAGGATGTCCTGCAATTGCGCGGCGTCGAATACCTCGTCGGCACGCGCCGCACGCCAGACTTCCTCGGCCAGCGTCAGTGCCGCGCGGCCATCGCCATCGGCCATGCGCACGAGTACGGCGCGTGCTTCGGCATCGAGCGGCAGTTTGCGGTCTTCGATCTTCTCGGCATTGGCGAACAGCTTCTCGATCGCCTCGGCATCATGCGACTGAAACACCAGTACGCGCGCACGCGACAGAAGCGCCGCATTGAGTTCGAACGACGGGTTCTCGGTGGTGGCGCCGACCAGCACGACGGTGCCGTCTTCCATCACCGGCAAGAACGAGTCCTGCTGCGCCTTGTTGAAGCGATGCACCTCGTCGACGAACAGCAGCGTGCCTTTGCCGATTTGGCGGCGGGCCCGCGCAGCGTCGAACACCTTCTTCAGGTCAGCAACACCGGAGAACACGGCAGAGATCTGTTCGAAATGCAGCTCGGTCGTATCCGCCAGCAGCCGCGCGACCGTGGTCTTGCCGGTGCCTGGCGGGCCCCAGAAGATCAGCGAGCCAAGCGTGCGCGTTTCCAGCATGCGCGTCAGCGCGCCGTCGGGACCGAGGATATGATCCTGACCGACGACGTCAGCGAGCACGCGCGGCCGCAGCCGCTCCGGCAGCGGACGCGGTGCGTCCTGCTCCATCCCGGCTGCAGCGAACAGGTTGGCTGATGGTTGCCTGGCGGTCATCCGCCGAGTGTGACGTTGATCTGCTGGCCGCCGCGCACGACGACGATCCGCCATAGCCGCGCGCCATCAGCCGTGATCTTCGCCAGATCGCTGGTCTTGCCGATCTTGACGCCGTTCACTGCAAGAATGAGATCGCCCTTCTGAAAGCCAACATTGGCCGCCGTGGCCGTCTCGGCCAGTTCGGTGATGACCACGCCTTCAATGCTGGAATCCAGCCGCAGCTCATCCGCCAATGCGGGCGAGATGTTGGCCACCTTGGCCCCCTGGAACGGCGAGCGCCCCTTCAGCACGATTTCGTCACGACCGGTATCCGGCGCGGCCTCGAGTGCGACGGACAATTTCACCGGCTTGCCGCCGCGCTGCGCATCGAGTTGCGTGGTGCCTCCCAGCGGACGTGTCGCGAACCGGTATTCGAACGCGTTCGGATCGTCGATGACCTGACCATCGATCGCAGTCACGAGATCGGAGACCTTCAAACCGGACTTCGCTGCCGGACTGTTCGGGGTGACGTTGATCTTCAGGCCCAGGGTTTCCGCAATTTCCGGCGTCACGTTCTGCAGCCGCGCACCGAGCCACGGACGCTTGACCGCCGTGCCGCCGCTCTTGGCGGAGGCGACGACGACACGCACCATGTTGGCGGGGATCGCGAAGCCGATGCCCTGCGAACCGCCGGAGCGCGAGAAGATCGCGGTGTTCACGCCGACCAGCTTGCCGTTCATGTCCACCAATGCACCGCCCGAATTGCCCGGGTTGATCGCCGCATCGGTCTGGATGAAGAACTGATAGTCGGTAATACCGACCTGAGTGCGCGCGAGCGCCGAGATGATACCATGGGTCACTGTCTGGCCGACGCCGAACGGGTTACCCATCGCGAGAACGACATCGCCCACCAGCAAGTCATCGGAATTGGCGAAATCGAGCGTCGGGAATTTCTCCTTGGCGTCCTTGATGCGTAGCACGGCCAGATCGGTACGGCTGTCCTTGAGGACGATCTCGGCTTCGAATTCGCGCTTGTCGGACAGAGAGATCTTGACCTGGTCGGCGCCTTCGATGACGTGGTTGTTGGTGACCACGAGACCCGATGGATCCACCATCACGCCCGAGCCGAGCGAGCGCTGCATCTGCTCCGGCTGCATGCCCTGCCCGCCGAAGAAGCGGCGGAACACGGGATCATCGAGCAGCGGATTGCGGTTCTGCACCGTCTTGGCCGCATAGACATTGACGACCGCCGGCTGCACCCGCTGCACGATCGGCGCGTAGGACAGCCTCAGCTCGGCGGCCGATGAGGGAACCTGGCGATTCTGGGCCACGGCCGGGCTCAGGGACAGAACGACGGCGCAAAAAGCCGCAACGGTCGCAGCACGGCGAGAAGATGGAATCATCGGGGCCTCATTGGCGGGAAATCGCCGGGAATATAGGCCCGCGAGCGGGGCAATAGAAGGGCAGGAACCGCTCTGCAGACGCCTTCGTGGCGCTGGCCGAGATATCTCCGAAACCGGCTGCTTGCAATTCCGGCCTGGCCACGACAGCTAGAGCGGCGAAACGCCCATCTCAAGGAGAGCCCATTCATGAAGGCCGTCGGCTACACCCAATCGCTTCCCATCGACGATCCCCAAGCCCTGTTCGACTTCGAGGCCGACAAGCCGGAGCCGAAAGGCCGAGACATCCGCGTGGCGGTGAAGGCGATTTCGGTCAATCCGGTGGATTTCAAGGTCCGCAAGCGGGCACAGCCGCCGGCGGGCGACACCAAGATCCTCGGCTATGACGCCGCCGGCGTGGTCGATGCGGTCGGCCCCGAGGTCACCATGTTCAAGCCGGGCGATGCGGTGTTCTATGCCGGCTCGATCCTGCGCCAGGGCACCAATGCCGAGTTTCATCTGGTCGACGAACGGATCGTCGGCCGCAAGCCCGCCTCGCTCGATTTTACCCAGTCGGCTGCCCTGCCCCTGACCGCCATCACCGCCTGGGAACTGCTGTTCGACCGGCTCGGCGTGGCACCGGGCAAAAGCCTCGATCCGCGTACCCTGCTCATCGTCGGCGGCGCCGGCGGCGTGGGCTCGATCCTGATCCAGCTCGCGCGCCGTCTCACCGGCCTCACCGTGGTCGCAACAGCATCGCGGCCAGAGACCGTCAAATGGTGCGAAGACCTCGGCGCCCATGCGGTCATCGATCACAGCAAGCCGATGAAGCCGCAGATCGCGGCATTGAAGCTGCCGCCGGTCGCCTTGATCGCCAGCCTCACCGGCACCGAGCAGCACTACAAAGCGCTGGCCGACCTGATCGCGCCGCAAGGCAAGTTCGGCCTGATCGACGATCCCGCCGAATTCAGCATGACAGCCTTCAAGGGCAAAGCCGTCTCGGTGCATTGGGAATCGATGTTCACCCGCTCGTCGTTCCAGACCCCCGACATGATCGCGCAGCATCATCTGCTCAACGATGTCGCGGATCTCATCGACAAGGGCGTGTTGCGCACGACGCTCGACAAGACCTTCGGCACCATCAACGCCGCGAATCTGAAGCGCGCGCACGCCCTGCTGGAATCGGGAACTTCGCACGGCAAGATCGTGCTCGCAGGCTGGTGAGGGTCAACTTGTCGCAGGTGCATTCGCGCGTAGCGGATCGAGATAATGAGAAGCGCATCTACGGATGCGCTTCTCTGGGGCAAC
>JAPLPC010000504.1:6262-8286 GCA_026400425.1 Hyphomicrobiales bacterium
TTGATAGCTATTCCAAGGAGGACCTGTGTTCTCAGAGCGACACTGCCGCAAAGTCATCGCAACGCGACGCGGATTTTGCAGAACTGTCACAGAGCTTTCCTAGGTTGCCCGCGAGCCCAGCATTGGCTCGCTTGTGAAAGTTGGCGAACATCCATCGACCGGACGTCCCTTTTAACAAGTACGCAAACATAGATCAGCATGCGTCACCACCTGCGCGACGATTCGCGGGGCGTGCAGATTCTTGTCATTTTCTACAGGGGTAATCGATGTCCACCATGACACAGAAGTTTCTGAGCACAATTGGCGCCGTCGGCCTACTGGCCGCATCCAGCCAGGTGCATGCACAGGCAACGCAGGACGATGTCGCAGCATTGAAGGCGCAGCTTCGCGCGCTGGAAAAGAAGCTCGACAACGTTCAGAAGCAGGCCACCGCAACACAGAAGCAGCAGGCTGTTACGCAAGCGAGCTTCGCCAATGCCAACGCCGCCATGCACAAGAAGGCACCTGTGCCGTTCATCGACGCAGTGCTCACGATGCCCGGTAATCGCCCGACATTCTGCACGGGCGATGGCTTGAACTGTGTTGCCATCACCGGCCGCATCCACTTCGATGCCGGCGCTTATTCGTATTCGCCGAAGTCCGCTGCCACCTTGCCGCAGAGCGTCAACGACGGCATCAACGCCCGTCGCGCCCGGCTCGGCCTCATCGGCACCTATAACAAGGATTGGGAATACGGCATCGTGTTCGACGGCGGCGGCACAACCGATGGCCAGGTCGTGCTGAACGTCGCCTATGTCGCCTATAAGGGCATCAAGGGCATGGTCATCCAGGGTGGTTACATCGATGTGCCATATACGCTGGAACAGGCCACCAGTTCGAATAACACCCTGTTCCTCGAACGTTCGACTGCGCAAGTGCTTGCAACCAACATTGCTGCTGGCGACTCACGTTCGGCGTTCGGTGGTCAGGTCTTCGACAAGCATTATTGGGTCGGCGCCTATGTCACCGGTCCGACGACCGGCGCAGGCGTGAACCACAGCCAACCGCAGCCGCTTGGTGCAACGTTCCGTGCCGTCGGCGTGCCGATCAACAACGATATCTCCACCGTGCTCGTCGGCTTCGATGCGCTGTATCTTGCAGAAACCGGCGGCGTCACGAACAACACGCTCGGTCTGTCCGACCGCATCGAAGTTCGCATCGATCCATCGACCAATGCGCTGCTCAACACCGGCACGATGGCTTTCGTCAACAGCGCCAATGTGCTAAGCGGCGAAGCCGCCGTCAAATATGGCAGCTTCCTCGCGTCAGGTGAGTACTTCAACTACAATGTCCAGCGCGCCAACGGCCTTGGTGACCTCTCCTTCGAGGGCGGCTACGGTCAGGCCAGCTATGTGATCACCGGCGAACAGCACAAGTATAGCACCTCATCCGGTTCATTCGGCGGCGTCGCACCGGCTCGCCCGGTGAATTTCGCAACCGGCGATCTCGGTGCCTGGGAACTGGCGGTACGCTACACCTACGCCAACCTCAACGACCTCAATATCCGTGGCGGCGAATTGCAGAACACCACGGTCGGTCTCAACTGGTACGTCAACAACAACATGCGCTTCATGTTCAACTGGATCAACGGCACCGTGGACAAGTTCAACACCGCCGGCGTGAACACCGGTGCCGACTACGACGTGTTCGCGATGCGCACCCAGGTCGCCTGGTAACGCAGAACACTTTGGTATCTCGTTTCCGAGCATTGAAGAGCGGCGCTCCTGCGCCGCTCTTTTTGTCAGCCCAGGATCACGCGATCGTCTGCACGATGCCGCCTTCGGCGCGCAATGCGGCGCCGTTGGTGACAGAGGCTTCTTTCGAGCTGACGAAGACCACCATGTTGGCTATCTCCTCGACGCTGGCGAAGCGCTGGATCAGCGAAGTCGGGCGGTTCTGCTTGACGAAGTTCGTCGCCGCCTCGTCGATCGACTCGCCCTTCGACTTGGCGAGGTCCTTCACGAAAGTCTCGACGCCTTCCGACA
>JAPLPC010000539.1 GCA_026400425.1 Hyphomicrobiales bacterium
AGCCGACGCCGGTGATGGACCACTTCTTGCTACTTCTTGATGAATGGGCAGCGCGACGCGTCGAGCGACTGGAACGCCTGGTCGCCCGGAATGGTGGCAAGCAGCTTGTAGTCGTCCCAGCGCGCCTTTGATTCCGACGGCTTCTTCACCTCGAACAGATACATGTCATGCACCATGCGACCGTCCTCCCGGATCTTGCCATTCTTGGCGAACATGTCGTTGATCGGCAATTCCTTCATCTTCGCCATCACGGCGCCCGGCTCCGTCGTACCGGCGGCCTTGACCGCTTTCAGATAGTGACCGACCGAAGAGTAAACGCCGGCCTGCGCCGAGGTCGGCGCGCGACCTCTGTTGCGCTCCTGGAATCGCTTGGAGAAGGCCCGGGTGTCATCGTTGAGATCCCAGTAAAACGCCTCCGCCAGGATCAGGCCCTGCGCCGTTTCGAGACCAACACTGTCGATATCCGACAGGAAGGCCAGGAGCGGCGACATCTTCTGGCCGCCGCTCTTGGTGAGGCCGAACTCGGCCGCCTGCTTGATGGCATTGATGGTGTCGCCGCCTGCATTGGCGAGGCCGACGACCTTGGCGCCGGAGGATTGCGCCTGCAGCAGGAAGGACGAGAAATCTGCCGTATTGATCGGATGCCGCACATTGCCCAGCACCTTGCCGCCGGCCTTCTTGATCACATTCGAGGTGTCGCGCTCGAGGTCCTGACCGAACGCATAATCGGCGGTGAGGAAGAACCAGGTGTCGAGCCCCTGCTTCACCGTGGCAAGGCCGGTCACATTGGCCTGCGCATAGGTGTCGTAGGCGTAATGCACGGTGTAGGGGCCGCATGCCTCGTTGGAGAGCCGGATCGCGCCGGGGCCGCTATACATGATGATCTTGTTGCGCGCCTTGGCGATTTCGCCGGCCGCCAGCGCCGTTGCCGATGCGGCCACATCGACGATGGCCTCGACGCCCTGATTGTCGAGCATGTCGCGCGCGATGTTGGCTGCCAGTAAGCGAACCGTCCTAACCTTGCGTCAGTAGGAGGAGCCGTGACCGAAGTCGTCGTCATTGGTGGCGGGAACGCCGGAATACCCGCCGCCATCTTCGCTGCCGTCTCGCTACCGGGACCGGTGATATCGGCATAGAGTCCCGACATATCGAGGATCGCACCGAGCTTGAGCGGCTTGTCCTGCGCCATCGTCGCCGATGTCGCGGTCAGGAGCATGGTCGATGCGAGCAGGCCGGCAGAAAGTAGTGTCTTGGTCTTCACGTAGTCCTCCCTTGACGCGCATGGTGCGCGGATCCTGTTGTTGCGGCGATCATGCCGCAAGGGAACTGCACGGGCAAGGCGAGCAAGGTACGTCGCGTGATGAGAATCATGCGAAACGCAACAGGTTTCCGCGAAGCGGAATGGACGCGCGTGGCCACCCCGACATAGAGTTGCGCGTAACGGTTGGGGTAGCCCATGCGTGTTGTGAGAACGAAGCGCGCAGCGCGATGGATCGGGACCGGCGCGCTCATCGTCGGGTCCTCGGTCGGGTCGATCGCCGCTGCCCGCGCAACGGCTTGCCGCTTTGCCGAACAAGGCACGGGACGCGTCGCGGAGGTGATCGATATCCGAACGCTGCGGATGGCCGACGGCGCGGAGATCCGTCTCGCCGGCATTGAACCTGCGCCGGGCGAATCCAGCACTGCCCTTGCCGCACGTGTGGTCGGCCGCGAGGTCGTTCTGCTCGGCGACAGCGACGCGCCGGACCGCTACGGCCGTCAAACGGCCTTTGTCGCCCTCGATGCCGCGAGCATCCCCATTCAGCACCAACTATTGACCGATGGCACGGCGCTTGCGTCTGGAAGTCTGGCACATCGCCCGTGTGCAATGGAACTTGCCGCCGCGGAAGACGCCGCCCGTCGCGCGAGAATGGGAGCCTGGTCGCGTGATGGTGTCATCAAAAACGCCGCAATTCCGGGGGACATTCAGGCGCAAGTAGGGCAGTTCGTGGTGATCGAAGGGCGCGTCCTATCCGTACGGGAAGCGGGAAACACGGCCTATCTCAATTTCGGCCGTCGCTGGACACGGGACTTTGCCGTGTCTATTTCAAAACGCATGATATCCGTCTTCGCGCAGGCGGGGGTCGTGCTCAAGGCCCTGGAAGGACGACGGATACGTGTGCGTGGATGGGTCGAGAGCCGCGGCGGACCGCGGATCGAGGCACGCCATGTGGGGCAGATCGAGGTGGTCGGGGACCGATAGGACCGCCAGGCAGGACGCAACGTGACGGATGTGGGACGGCAGATCAGCGTGAGCCGCTGCCTTTGGGCTGCGCCGGTCGTGCTATGCACGGCCCTGGCGTTGTCGGGCTGTGGCGACGCCAGCCGGTTCGAGGTGGCCGCCACCGCGGTGAAGCCGCAGGTCTCCGCCAAGCCGCCGAAGCCCGCCGTGGTGCAGACGCCGGCTGCCGAAAAGGAACATGAGCGTATCCTCGCCTCGTATGGCGGCTCAGCGGCTGGTCGCCGTCTCGGAACGTCCCGACCTCGCTTACAAGGTCACGATCCTGAACTCAGGCGCGGTGAACGCATTCGCGCTTCCCACCGGGCAGCTCTATGTCACGCGCGGCCTCGTTGCGCTCGCCAGCGACACGTCGGAGCTCGCCTCGGTGCTGTCCCACGAGATGGCGCATGTGCTGGCCAAGCACGCCTCGATCCGCGAAGAACAGGCGCGCCAGGCGGCGGTGGTCACCCGTGTGGTGTCCGACATGGGGACCAACGATCCCGATCTCACTGCGCTGGCGCTCGCGAAATCGAAGCTGACCATGGCGAGCTTCTCGCGCGCGCAGGAATTCGAAGCCGATGGAATCGGGGTCGGCATTTCCGCACGTGCGCATTTCGATCCGTTCGGCGCGTCGCGCTTCCTTGCCGCCATGGAACGCAATGCGGCCCTGAAGGCGACCCGCACGCCGCTCGATCCGCGGACCCAGGATTTCCTGTCCTCGCACCCGGCGACACCCGAGCGCGTCCAGAACGCGCAGGCCAATGCACGGCAATATGCCACGCCCGCAGGTGGGAGCGGCGAGCGCGATCGCGAGACCTATCTCGCGGCCATCGACGGCATCGTCTATGGCGAGGATCCGAGCGAAGGCTTCGTTCGCGGCCGCCGCTTCCTGCATCCGAAGCTCGGCTTCACGTTCCAGGCGCCCGACGCGTTCTCGCTCGACAACACGGCACAGGCGGTGATCGGCGTGCGCGATGGCGGCAATCAGGCGATGCGCTTCGATGTGGTGCGGGTGCCGTCCGAACAATCGCTCGGCGACTATCTGAATTCCGGCTGGATGGAGAATGTCGACAAGACGACCACCGAAGAGATCACCATCAACGGCTTCCCCGCGGCAACCGCACTGGCGCGCGGCGACCAGTGGCAGTTCCGTGTCTACGCACTGCGCTTCGGCAGCGACGTCTATCGCTTCATCTTCGCCGCCAAGCAGAAGACGAGCGAGAGCGAACGCAATGCCCGCGAGACCGTCAATTCCTTCCGCCGCCTGACGCTGGCCGAGATCCAGGCCGCGCGCCCGCTGCGCCTCAAGGTCATCAACGTCCAACCCGGAGACACGGTGGAGTCGCTCTCGCACCGCATGAGCGGCGTCGATCGCCCTTTGGAGCGTTTTCGCGTGATGAACGGGCTCGACGCCAATGCGCAAGTGAAGGCGCGCGACCGCGTAAAGATCGTGGTCGATTGAAACCAGGCATCCCGACAAAAAAGCCCGGCTCTGAGGCCGGGCTTGAACGTATGGGTGTAGTCGCTGCCGTGGCGCCGCTACTTACGCAGCTTCGTCCTCGGCGGAGACATCATCGTCG
>JAPLPC010000114.1 GCA_026400425.1 Hyphomicrobiales bacterium
AGTTTCGGTGGCGGCGTGAATGTGACGCTGGGCCTGCCGTTTATCCGCACCTCCGTTGACCACGGCACGGCGCTCGACCTTGCCGGCAGCGGTCGTGCCGATCCGGGGAGCCTGTTCGCGGCAGTGGAGATGGCCGTCGAGATGGTCAGTCAGAGCGCGGCCGGCGCATAGTCCAAAAATCTAATTCGATGAAACATGTCCCGCGGAAGCGCTTCGGTCAGCATTTTCTTGCCGACCAGGGGGTAATCGCCGGAATTCTCGCGGCGGTGTCGCTGCGGCCGGGCGAGCATATCGCCGAAATCGGGCCGGGTGAGGGCGCGCTGACCGATCAACTGGTCAAGCAGGCAGATGTGCTGCATGTCATCGAGATTGATCGCGACCTCGCCGCTGCATATGCGCGTGAAGTTGAACATGACGCCGGAGCAGGTCATCGATGCCTCGGTCGCCGGCGTCACCCGCGCGCGCAACATGGTCGGCAATGTCGAATGGTCGGCCGAAGACGCCACCCGCAGCGACATCGATTTCCTGTGCCGCATCACCGAAGCCGTCATCAAGGCCGGCGCCACCACGGTAAATCTGCCCGACACCGTCGGCTACACCACGCCGGAAGAATATACGCGCATGTTCCGCACCATCCGCGAGCGCGTGCCGAATTCCGATCAGGCGATCTTCTCGGTGCATTGCCACAACGATCTCGGCATGGCCGTCGCCAATACGCTGGCAGGCATCGATGGCGGCGCGCGTCAGATCGAATGCACCATCAACGGCATCGGCGAGCGTGCCGGCAATGCCGCGCTGGAAGAAGTCGTGATGGCGATCAATGTGCGCAACGACAAGTTCCCGTACTGGAACAATATCGATCCGACCATGCTGACGCGTGCGTCGAAAGTGGTGTCCGCCGCGACCTCGTTCCCGGTGCAGTACAACAAGGCGATCGTCGGCCGCAACGCCTTCGCCCATGAGAGCGGCATCCATCAGGATGGCGTGCTGAAGGACGCTTCGACCTATGAGATCATGACGCCGGCGTCGGTGGGCCTGAAGCAGTCGTCGATCGTGCTGGGCAAGCATTCCGGACGCCATGCCTTCATCCATCGTCTGGAAGAGCTCGGCTACAAGCTGGGCAAGAACCAGATCGAGGACGCGTTCATCCGCATGAAGGCGTTGGCCGATCGCAAGAAGGATATCTATGACGAGGATATCGAGGCGCTGGTCGATCAGGAAATCGTGCAGGCGCATGACCGCATCAAGCTGACCTCGCTGACGGTGATCGCCGGCACCCATGGTCCGCAGCGTGCGACCATGAAGCTGAATGTCGAAGGCGTGACCAGGATCGAGGAAGCCGAAGGTAATGGCCCGGTGGATGCGGTGTTCAACTGCATCAAGGCGCTGGTGCCGCATGAAGCGACACTGGAACTGTATCAGGTCCATGCCGTGACCGAAGGCACCGACGCGCAAGCCGAAGTGTCGGTTCGCCTGGCGCATGACGGCCGCTCGATGACCTCGCGCGCCTCCGATCCGGATACGTTGGTCGCCTCGGCAAACGCCTATCTCGGCGCACTGAACAAGATCGTGATGAAGCGCGAGCGCGACAAGCCGGTGCCGGTGGCCGCGGCGAGCTAACG
>JAPLPC010000552.1:0-2388 GCA_026400425.1 Hyphomicrobiales bacterium
TCAAAGGCTTGGCGGAGATCGACGCATCGGCCGACCCGCCGCGCACGGTGAAGTCGTCGCCGACCACCACGACGGTGCGGCCGTCGATGCGCGCCCGGCCGAACACGCAGTTCGCCGGAGTCAGCTTCGTCAGCTCGCCCTTGTCGTCGTATTCACCGATGCCGGAGACGGCACCGATCTCGTGGAAGGTGTCGGCGTCGGTCAGTTTGTCGATGCGCTCACGAACCGTGAGCCGGCCCTGGTCATGCTGTCGCTTGACCTTGTCAGCGCCGCCCATCTCCCGCGCGAAGGCTTCGCGCCGGGCCAGGTCGTCGAGTTCCGGCTTCCAGTTCATTCAGTCCCTCCGGGAGCAGTTTCTTATGAATTGTCGGGGTCGAGGGCGCGGCAGACACGGCAGCCGTGGTCAGTCCGCTATCGGCATTCTGGATCATCACGCTGATGGTGTCGCTGAGCTGGCGAATGATCGGACCGACTTCGGCCGCCATGCGCGCATCGTCATACATGGCCGACAGGACGCCGATGACCACGACCACATAGGTCTGATAATGCGGCGACCAGATTGGCGTGCCGATGCCGGTGATGTGTGGGCTGAACATGCCGCTGGCGATGACATAACCGTTGTCGCGCAACGATTGGCGGTTGTCGTCGATACGGCTGCGCAGAATGCCGGCCTCTTCCGGCATCTCGCGCGCCATCTCCCTGATCAACGCGTCGCCGACGTCTGCGTCGAGTGCGGCCACATAGGTATGACCCGCGGCCGTCCGGCCCATGGCGATGCGGCTGCCCGTCGTCGAATGCAGGCCGAGCGCATGATCGGCACGCGCATATTCGAGATAGACCATGTGATGACGGTCGGGAATCGTGAAGCCGATGGTGCCGGGAATCTGCTCGGCCACTTCCTGCAGACGCATGCGGATCAGATTGCGCACCTGCAAGCCGCGCGTCATCGACGTGCTCATCGCGACCGCGCTCGAACCGATGCGGTATTTCTGATCGCCGGGGAGATAAGCGAGTTGGCCCATCCGCGTCAGCGTATGGGTCAGGCGCGACACCGTCGAACGCGGCAGACCGCAGCGCTTGGAGATTTCGAGATTGCCGAGCCTTGTGTCATGGCCTTCGAAACAACGCAGAATATCGAAAGCGCGCGAGACCACCTGGATCACATCGCCCTCGCCCGACTGATCGCTGGCGAGCATGCCCTGTTTGGTGAGCCTTTCCGAACGTCGTCCCATAATGCGCTTCCTCTCGGGCAGCGCTTGTCGGGACGGTCGTCATTGACCCTCACCGCGCGTCGCCTTCCCGTTCCACAATGCGGAATTAAATTCCACTTGCCGGGTAAGCTACATGACGGAATTTGCCGCGACAACACCGCATGACGCGCAACCCCTCATGCTGTGGACGCGTATCGTCGCAGCGTGCGACAGGCGAACACGTCGCGATCTCGAAGCCCGTTATCTAGACGATCGTATAAGCCGGGCTCATCCTGATTGTCGCAGTGGCCGCCGCATCCGTGTCAACGGCGTTGCCATCGCCCATAGCCGATGACATGATTGCCAAACAACAAAGGCAATTCGCAAAGCGAATGCATCCGGGAGGGAAAACTATGCGTCACCAGCTCATCGGGCTGGCGTCGGCTGTCGTGCTCGGCACGGCTGGCGCGGCCCAGGCTCAGGACATCAAGCTTCCTGCATCCATCGCCGTCACCGCCTACGACACCGGCACAGCCGGCTTCAATATCGCCGTCGCCGTCGGCAAGATGATGAAGGACAAGTACGGCACCTTGCCCGCCTGGCGCCGCTCCGCGCAGGCCGCGCCGCGATGTCCTGGATGGGTTCGGGCATCTATTTCGCCCAGGAAGGCGTGTTCGAATTCGGCGTCAAGGAATGGGGCCCGCAGCCGGCGCAAGTCACGCTCTCGACCATCGACTGCAATGGCGCCTCGCTCGGCGTGGCACGCGACGTCAATGTCAAGGAGGTCAAGGACCTGCGTGGCAAACGCGTCGGCTTTGTGGTCGGCTCGCCGGCGTTGAACCAGAACTCGCTGGCGATCATGGCCTACGGCGGGCTCACCAAGGCTGATGTGAAGCCGATCGAATTCGCCAGCTACGGCGCGATGTGGAAGGGGTTGGTCAATAACGACGTCGATCCCGCCTTCGGCACGACCATCACCGGTCCCGCCAAGGAAGCCGAGTCGTCACCGCGCGGTCTGGTCTGGCCGCCGATGCCGGCAGGCGACAAAGCCGCGTGGGAACGCGTCAAGCGGATCGCTCCGTTCTTCAATCCGCATGTCGCAACCTGCGGCGCCGGCATCACGCCGCAGGCGCCGATCAATCTCAGCACCTATCCATATCCGATCGGGACGGTGTATGGGACACAGGCCGAGGATCAA
>JAPLPC010000552.1:2445-11156 GCA_026400425.1 Hyphomicrobiales bacterium
CCCGGCGCGCTCGGCCTAGCCGTGAAGGCCCAGAGCATGAAGTGGGTGGTGCCGTTTCATCCCGGCGCGGTGAAGGCGTTGAAGGAAGCCAATCAATGGACCGCCGACGATCAGGCCCACAATGACGGACTGATCAAGCGGCAGGGTGTCTTGAAGGCGGCATGGGACGGCTACGCCAAGGCCAATGCGTCCAAAGGCGAGAGCGAGTTTCTCAGCGGCTGGATGACGGCACGCGCGGATGCGTTGGCCAAGGCCAAGATGCCGAACGGGTTCGAAGAATAACCACACGCCCTGCCCGTACCCGCCGCTGGATCAAGCCTCATGACGTCCTCCACCGAAACCGCGCGGCTGCATTCCGACGTGCCAGAAAAAATGCAGATCGACGATCCCCATGGGGTCGCCGATCTGCAGGAATCCGAAGTCACGCGCGTCCGCGCCCTGCACGGCATCTGGCGCTGGGCGCTGATGGCGGCGACGCTCGGCACGATCCTGCTTTGCATCAACCAGCAATTCGCGCTGCGCTTCTTGATCGGCCACACCCAGCTCAATACCGAGTATTTCTATCTGCTGATCGCGCTGATGTTGCCATTCACGTTCCTGATGTTTCCGGGAATGCCGAAGGCCGATCTCGATGGTACGACGTCGTGCTGTTCGTCGGCACATTCGCATCCGCCATCTATCTGATGATGAACATCCGCAAGGCCGCGCAATTCGGCTGGGAGTTCGACGGCGCCCCCACTGGCGTGATCGCCTCCGGCTTGGTGATGTGGTTCGTGCTGCTGGAGGCGTTGCGCCGCACCGGCGGCTGGAGCCTGCTGTTGAGCGTCGCGCCGTTCACATTCTATCCGCTGTTTGCAGATTCGAGCTGGCTCGGCCCGTTTCGCGGCACTCAATCGACGCTGGCACAGACCACCGCCTATCATGTGCTGTCCGGCGAGAGCCTGCTCGGCATTCCGATCCAGGCGTTTGCAGACACCGTCATCGGCTTTCTCGTATTCGGTACCGCCCTGATGATGACCGGCGCGGGCAAGTTCTTCATCAACATCGCCTTCGCGATGTGCGGCACCTTTCGCGGCGGCGCTGCCAAAGTCTGCATCTTTGCCTCCGGCCTGCTCGGCACCGTCGGCGGCAGCATCGTGTCCAACGTGCTCACCGCCGGCACCATGACCATTCGAAGAAGACCGGCTTCACGCCGTCTTACGCGGCAGCCATCGAAGCCTGTGCCTCCACCGGCGCGGTGCTGGCACCGCCGGTGCTCGGCGCCACGGCTTTCGTGATGGCGCAGTTCATGAACGTCAGCTACGCGGAAGTCGCGCTCGCCGCCACCATTCCGTCGGTGCTGTATTATTTCGGCCTGTTCGCGCAGGTCGACAGCTACGCCGCGCGCCACAAACTGGAAGGCATTCCGCGCGAGGAACTGCCGCGCTTCACCGATGCGTTGAAGGAAGGCTGGTACTATCTGTTCGTCATCGCGATCCTGGTGGTGATGCTGCTGTATTTCAAGCGCGAGAGCCACGCGCCATTCTATGCCACGGCGCTGCTCGTGATTCTGCATCAATGGTCCGGTCCAGCTGCTTGGCGGCGCGGCAACACGCTGGTGCTCGTGGCGGCGATCGCACTCACCGTCGCGATGCTGTGGCTCGACATCGGCAACGCGATCCTGTGGGGCATGTGCATTCTCGCCGCACTGAACGAATTTTTTCCCGGCAAGAACTGGGGTTGCGCGCGCTGGCTGCATTTCCTCGAACTGAACGGCAAGACCTTCGTCGAACTGATCGCCATTCTCGCCGGCTGCGGCCTGCTGATCGGCGCCTTCTCGCTGACCGGCGTGATCTCCAGCCTGGCCAATGATCTGCTCAACATCGCCGGCGGCGACGTCTTCCTGCTGCTGGTGATGTGTGCCTTCACAAGCCTGATCCTCGGGCTCGGCCTGACCACGACCTCCTGCTACATCTTCCTCGCCATTCTGGTGGCGCCGGCGCTGGAAAAGCTCGGCCTCAACAAGATGGCCGTGCACATGTTCATCTTCTATTGGGGCATGCTGTCCTCGATCACGCCGCCGGTCGCCATCGCATCCTTTGCAGCAGCCGGCATCGCCGGTGCACCCGCGATGAAGACGGGCTGGCAGAGCATGTGGGTCGGCAGCATCATCTACTTCATCCCGTTCTTCTTCGTGCTCAACCCGACGCTGCTGCTGCAGGGCGACAATCCCTATGCGGAAGCGCTCGCGCTGACCGCCCTGGCCGGCCTCGGAATCATCTTCATCTGTGGCGGCATCCAGGGCTATCAGGCCTATGTCGGCGATCTCAGAAGAGCCGGCACCATGGAATGGCCGCTGCGGGTGCTGCTGGTGATCGGAGGCATCACGCTGGCAACGCCGGGCGGCGGCATCAATCCGCTGTCGCAATGGCAGATCATGCTGCTGGCGTCGGCGATCCTGCTACCGACGCTGCTGGTGGCGCTGGCACTGGTGAAGCGCGGACAAGCGAGGCTGGTGGCTTCATAATCTGTAGGGTCGGCAAAGCGCAGCGTGCCGACCACAACGAGCGACGCATGACGTTGGTGGGCACGCTACGCTTTGCCCACCCTACGCTCCGAAGCTACGCCGCCATCCAGCGACGTCTAAAACTCTTCCGGGCACGGATCGATGATCTTCCACAATTCGACGCCGTTCTTGACCTTCTTCATCTCCGGCGTCAGGCCGCCATTGCGGGCGAGCCAGGCCTTCACGGTGGGCGGATAATACGACATCAGGTCCGAGGTCCCCTCATAACTGATGACCTTCATGCCGAAGGTGAAGGCCTTGTCGTAATAGGCCTGATGGAAACCGAGGCTGGCGCGCGGGGTCACGCACACTTTGTTGAGCGGCACGATGCCGAGCACCAGGGTGCAGGCCGAATTGCAGATGCCATCGATGATCACCCGCTCGCGGCGATCACGGATGCGCTCATACTTCGCCTTGTATTCCTCGACATAGCCGCCGTGATCGCGGGTAATGCGCAAATCGGCGTGCGCAGGCGCGACAAAGAGCACCACCAGCGAAGTCAGCAGAGGCAGCAACGAGAGGCGCATCGGGCCACGAAACCGGTCAGGAAAATGTTCGAAGCCGCCACCCGATCGGGCAACGGCCTAGCCATCCGACTCTGGCCGGACAGTGCTAGCATTTCGTTAAGCATCGGCTTTGAGCGAAAAAAAGGCAGCAACAGGTCCTGCTTCTCGTCGCCTAGCCGTTGAGGAACATCCGGTAAACCGGATTGTCGGTCCAGTCCGACCAGGATGCGGCCGTAATCGGCGCCGTGGTTGCGGTAGTGGAACAAGGTGATGTTCCAGTCCGGCTCCATCTGGTCCAGAAACTTCAGCAAGGCTCCCGGCCGTTCCGGGAATTCGAAGCGCAGGATCACCTCGCCCTTCAATTCCGGCGGCGCGCGCCCGCCCACCATGTAGCGGATATGCAGCTTGGCGGTCTCATCCGCGCTGATGTCCAGCACCTTGTAGCCGAGCGCACGCAACTGTTCGATCAGCTTGGCTTTTTCCTGTCGCGCATCGGATAGTTTGATGCCGACGAAGACATTGGCGTCCTTCGCTTCGGCATAGCGATAGTTGAATTCGCTGATGACCTGATTGCCGATGGTCTGAATGAAGCGGCGATAGCTGCCGGGCTGTTCCGGGATGGTGACGCCGAGCAGGATTTCGCGGGCTTCGCCCACCTCGGCGCGCTCGGCCACATGGCGCAGCCGATCGAAGTTCATGTTGGCGCCGCTGCTGACAGCCACCAATGCGCCGGTGCGCGTCGGATTCGCCGCGACATAGGTCTTGAGGCCGGCGAGCGCCAACGCGCCCGCAGGTTCGGCAAGCACGCGTGTGTCCTCGAAGATATCCTTGATCGCCGCACACATCTCGTCGGTGTCCGCGGTGATGACGTCATCGAGCAATTCGCGGCACAGGCGGAAGGTCTCGACACCGGCCTGACGCACGGCGACGCCGTCCGCAAACAGCCCGACGCGATCCAGCACGACGCGTTCGCCGGCTTCGATGGCGGCCTTCATGGAGGCCGCGTCCGCCGGTTCGACGCCGATCACCTTCGTTTCCGGCCGCAGGAATTTGATGAAGGACGCAACGCCGGCCGCGAGCCCGCCGCCACCGATCGGCACGAACACGGCTTCGATCGGATGCGGATGCTGCTGCAGGATCTCCATGCCGATGGTGCCCTGCCCGGCGATCACGTCAGGATCGTCATAGGGATGCACGAAGGTCAGTCCGTGTTCCACTTCGAGCTGTCGCGCATGCGCCGCCGCTTCGTCGAACGTATCGCCGAACAGAACGGCATTGCCGCCCCAATAGCGGACGGCATCGACCTTGATCGGCGGCGTCGTCACCGGCATCACGATGGTCGCCTTGATCCCGAGCCGCTGCGCCGACAGCGCCACGCCCTGCGCATGATTGCCGGCCGAGGCACAGATCACGCCCGCAGCGCGCTGCTCTGCCGAGAGCTGCGCGATCCGGTTGTAGGCACCACGGATCTTGAACGAAAAGACCGGCTGTAGATCCTCGCGCTTGAGCAGCACCGGGCTGCCAATCCGGGCGCTGAGGCGCACCATCTTGTCCAGCGGCGTCTGCACCGCGACGTCATAGACGCGGCTGTCGAGTATCTTGCGAACATAGTCGGTCACGGCGAAGTCCTGAAACATGGTGCTGCACCATCCGGCCCAGCAACGCTGATGACGCGAGAAGGGCACCGAAATGCGTGGAAAATCAAGCCCGTTTTGGCGGTGATCAGCCAGAGCGGATGCGGTCGCCCTGCCCTGCAACCCCTTGTTGGCGATCCACGTGGCCCGGCTGTCGGCAGCTTGCAGCGCATCGCCGGCTGCGGCCGTACCGTTGTTGCTGCGCAATCATAAGGGGCTAGCTTTTGGCGCCGCCGTGACTATGGTGCCGACCATGCACTCGTAGCTCAGCTGGATAGAGCATCGGATTTCGATTCCGAGGGTCGGGCGTTCGAATCGCTCCGAGTGCACCATCAAATGTCAGACGGCTGGAATGTCTCGCCTCAGCGTTCTCTGACGCGCCCGACCATCGTTTCCAAAGCACCCCGAAAAAATTGAACCTGCTGGTCCATGCCCTGATGTTCGGGGCGGCGATCTTGTTCGTTGGTCTGTTGCGTCTGACATATGGGCTGGATCTGAGCCCCGGTCTGTTCTGAAAAGCAACAAAACTCGCCGATGTCGCGACCGGCGAGTTTGTCGTGCTTTACTGATGGCGGTACGCAAAACTGATCCGCCTGCGATCAAGATGCCCTGCAAATGTTAAGGAAGGATTCTCAATGCAGACGGCGCTTGCGATTTGCGTTGCGAACGCGGCAGTTTGTCGTCC
This sequence comes from Hyphomicrobiales bacterium, assembly GCA_026400425.1. Lineage (GTDB taxonomy): Bacteria > Pseudomonadota > Alphaproteobacteria > Rhizobiales > Xanthobacteraceae > Tardiphaga. The sequence continues at coordinate 7,816 of JAPLPC010000552.1, forward strand.
GCAACACCCGACGCTCCATCGATGATGGATGCCGAGTTCGCAACGCGGCTCGAACGGCCACAAGCGTGAGCCGCAAAATTATCATCGGCAACGTCACGTGTCATGTGTGGTCGGCAGCCGCAGCGAAAGCGTGCACGCATGCTGCACTGCGGCTGTCTCGCACGTGATCTCATCTGCGACATCTTCGTTCGCGCCGCCCCGTGTTGCGCAGAACGGCACAGACAGCCATGCAGCTTCGTGTCTATAACGATGCCATAGCCATCCGCACGAGATGGTCATGCATGTCGATACAAGAAACGGGAGAACGACCTTGAAGATTGCATATGCACCCCGCCAGACCCCCTACACGCTTGCCCCCGAAGATGCGTTGAACGACCTGCGGATGTCGGAACAGGTGCGGCCGCTGTTCGATCACGTCCGCAAATTCATCGCGACCACCGTCGAGCCGATGTCGGTCGAATTCTATCGTGCCGGCGAGACGAAAACCGATCGCTGGTCGTTCACCCCGGAACAGCTCGAAATTCTCGGCAAGGCTAAAAACAAGGCGCGCGAAGAAGGTCTGTGGAACTTCTTCTTGCCCGACGCTGAAACCGGCGAAGGATTGAAGAATCTCGATTACGCCTATATCGCCGCCGAACTCGGCAAGAATCCGCTCGCTTCGGAAGCGATGAATTGCTCGGCGCCGGACACCGGCAATATGGAAGTCATCGAGCGCGTCGGCACCAAAGAGCAGAAAGAGAAATGGCTGAAGCCGCTCTTGGCCGGCGAGATCCGCTCCGCCTATGCGATGACCGAGCCGAATGTGGCATCGTCCGACGCCAAGAACGTTTCGACCTCGGCCAAACTGGTCGGCGACGAGTGGGTCATCAACGGCGAGAAATATTACATTTCAGGCCTCGGCGATCCCCGCTGCAAGATCATGATCGTGATGGTCAAGACCAGCCCCGACGCCGCGCCCAGCAAGCAACAGTCGCAGATCCTAGTGCCCGTCGATACGCCCGGCGTCGAGGTCATTGGTCCCATGCACGTGTTCGGCCACGACCACGCGCCACGCGGCCACATGCATATGCGTTTCAACGACGTCCGCGTGCCCAAGGAGAATATCCTGCTGGGCGAAGGGCGCGGCTTCGAGATTTCGCAGCTTCGTCTCGGCCCCGGCCGCATCCATCATTGCATGCGCACCATCGGCAAGGCTGAAAAGGCGCTCGACATGATGGTGGCCCGCGGCCTCACCCGCGAAGCGTTCGGCAAGAAGATCGCGCATCTCGGGGGCAACCTGCAGATCATCGCGCAGGCCCGTTGCGAGATCGAGGCCATGCGGCTGATGGTGCTCAAGGCCGCCAAGGCGATGGATGTGCTCGGCAACAAGGAGGCACGGATCTGGGTCAGCATGGTCAAGGCCATGGTGCCGGAGCGCGCCTGCAAGATCATCGATCAGGCGATCCAGATGCATGGCGCCACCGGCATCTCGCAATGGACGCCGCTTGCCGAAATGTACACCGATGTCCGCCATCTGCGCTTTGCCGACGGCCCGGATGAGGTGCACTGGATGGTTGTGGGCCGTCACGAATTGACGCTGTAGTCCCGCCCCGAAAAGCGATCGCGTGCCCCTCGGCAAGGGTCACGCGATTGCCCGGCCCGGGCCTCAGCCCCTGCGCAACTATTTACCGGCTATTTGCATCCTGTGCATATGTTGTCCGCAGCACTGAGGATGCAGGCATGACTCCCGAACGGCGAAATACCGACCGCGTCACGTTCGAACGCGGATTTCCAGTCTGGTTGATGGCGATCGACGGCACGTGGCGCCGCAATTGCCGGATGATGGACGTCTCGGAAACCGGTGCCCGTCTGGTGGTCGAAAGCTCCATCGAGGGTATCAACCTCAAGGAATTTTTCCTGCTGCTGTCTTCGACCGGCCTTGCCTTCCGTCGCTGCGAGCTCGCCTGGGTGAATGGCGAAGAAATCGGAGCGACCTTCCTGCGGCAGGGTACGAAGAAGAAGCAGGACCGGAAAGCCGACGCGGACGCTTGACCCCAATCGTCCGAAACGGCGGCATGACATGCCTCCGCGCCTCGCCTACCGTGCAAGAGTTGTCGCACGGCCACTTGAACGGGAACACATGGCAGTCTGAAAGCTTACCTCCCCGCATACCGTTGCGTTTCGCCGCCGGTATTTCGGGAGCCCATCATGAAGGACTTTTCCAACGCAGCCTTTCCACCGGACATCATTTCGATGATGCAGAAGGTGCTGGATAGCGCCGTTGCAACCCTGCCCCATCCGGTCAGTTCGGTGCACGTTCAGTCCATCGCGGAGACCATCCTGCGCACGACGCGCGACGGAGAACGGGATCCGAAAATGTTGCAGACCATGGCGCTGCTCGAACTGCAACTCACCGATCGCTAGCCGCCCGTCCTGCAGGCCATCCAGCCCCTCGCGCAGGGCTTATCGGCCGGAACAATCATTCGCGCGAAGCGGAGACTGCGGAATGCCCTACGCGCTGTTCACCAATGCGACCAAGGTCAGCAAGGCATTTGCCAGCAAGTCGGACGTCTGGCGTCATGCCTGGGATAGCGGAATGGTCACCGAGGTCGGTCTTGGCGAGGAAGACCCGCCGCGCCGTATCCTCGACATGGACTACACGATTCAGGAATGTGCGCCAGATCCGTCCGAAGCAGACACCCAGCATGGCATGAGCGAATACGACATCGCGAAGATGACCGCCGCCTGCCGGGTCAATCGGCCGTCCGCAGCCGCCGCATCGTGAACTCGATGGCGCCATCGGGCTACTCGCGCCAGCCCTCGACCTCGCTCATATAGGCCTGTTTTGGAAACCGTTCGAGAAAAGCGCGAGCGGTCTTGCGGGCCTGGTCGCGCGGTTGGGTGAACGTCGCGCGCAGATAGCCGTCATCCCGCCCACGCCGTAGCCGGCGCTCGGCCATCTCCGCGGCGAGATCGCGCGGTGACTTCGGCATTGTTGCTACTCCATACACAAGCAACGATGGAACGACAGAGTGACACGTAATGCACGTTGATCAAGCAGAAAAGAAAAGGGCGCCACACTCATGCGGCGCCCTTCCCCTTGATCTCGCTGATCCGAGCGCCGAGGCGCCCGAGCCGGTTCACGATACAGACGCATCGTAATCTTAGCGGGCGGCCTCAGCGAGGTGACAGCGCTTGGAATGAGACACTGGACCACCTCCTTTCGTTGTTGACGATAGAAGGAAGATAGGGGCGCGCCGGCGATTCCACAAGAACGCTTTCCTGTTCCACTACGCCAGCCGGTTCCCGTCCTCGACGGGCGCATAGCCGGTGGCTTCACGCTTTTCGTTCAGAGTAAGAAA
>JAPLPC010000244.1 GCA_026400425.1 Hyphomicrobiales bacterium
CTTGAACTTGTCCTCGCCCTTGAACGCATCGAACGCGGCATCGGCCATGGAGAAGCCCATCTCGCTCTGACCTGACGCGATCAGTTTGAGATTATCGACCGAGCCGCCGGTGACTTCCGCGGTGGCCTGGGTATTCGGCAGCGTCTTCGACAGCACATTGGCGATGGCGCCGCCGAGCGGATAGTAAACGCCGCCGGTGCCGCCGGTGCCGATGGCCATGGTCTTCTGCTGCGCGATGGCCGCGCCGGCGAGGCCGGTGGCGAGCACCGCCGCGATGATGGTCGTCTTCTTGAAGCGCTTGAACATGGATATTGTCTCCCTCCAGTGATGATGGCGGCGCCGTGATTATTTCACCGCACCGACTTCCTTGAGATATCTGAGTGTGCCGGGATGATAGGGCGCCGGCGATTGCGCCTCGGTCTGCGTCGCGAGATTGATGTTCTCGGCTTCCTTATGAACCGCGACGAGATCGGCCTTGTTTTCGAAAATCGTCTTGGTGATCGCATAGGCCGTGTCATCCGACATCTTGTCGGTGGCCATGATCTGGTTCCAGGCGGCAAACCCCTTGCTGTCGGTGGTCTGGCCGGGATAGCTGCCGGCCTTGATCACGCTGGGCGCAAAGATCTGGCCGTATTTCTTGACGATCGGCGCCAGCAGGTGGTCGATCTCGATCAGCTTGATATGGACGCCCGGCGTCGCCGCGAGATCGACCACGGCCGCCGTCGGCACGCCGCCGCCCCAGAAGAAGGCATCGATCTTGCGATCCTTCAATGCGGCCGCGGATTCCGCGACCGACAGGCGCTCGCGCTTGACATCCTTGTCCTTGTCGAGGCCAGCGGCCTCCAGCAGGCGGAAGGTCTGCGCTTCCGAGGCTGAGCCCGGCGCGCCGCCGGAGATGCGCTTGCCCTTGAGGTCGGCGAAGGTCTCGATTCCGGTGCCGGCGATGGTCACCACATGCACCGGGCTGGAATAGACGGCCACGATGGTGCGCAGGGCGACCGGCTTCTTGAACTTGTTCTCGCCTTTGACGGCGTCGGAGGCGACGTCGCCGGTCATGAAGCCGAGATCGGCCTGGCCGGTATCCAGCAGCTTGATGTTATCGACGCTGCCGCCGGTGACTTCGCCGGTGGCCTGGGTGTGCGGCAGCTTCTTGGAGAGCAGGTTCGCGAGGCCGCCGCCGAGCGGATAGAAGATGCCGCCGGTGCCGCCGGTCGCAATCGCAATGGTCTTCTCCTGCGCAGCCGCCGGGCTCGCGGCGCCGGCAAGACCGAGCAAAGCGAGACTGATTATCGTCCATTTCATCGCGCACTCCCTGAAGTTGGCGGCACCGCTTATGTGCAGCGTCCGCTGATGTCTATTGTTGTTATTTTCTCCTACGCCGGCAGCGGCTGCACGCGGGTGCGTGCCTGCCACAGCAAGACGCCGAGGCCGATGATCAGCCCGGGCAGGAACGTGTAGCTGATGTCGCGGCCAATGGCCGATTCGATCAGCGCCTCGATCAGGCTCGGAAACACCAGCAGCAGTCCTGATAGCAGAAGCAGCCCGCGTTCCAGCGGTGTATTCTGTCGCAGGCCCCAGTTCTGCGCGACCGCAGCCAAGGCCATCAGCCCGCACGTCGTCTTGAAGGTGATCTCGACGATATCCACCCACGAGCCGCCCTTCGGGATCGACAGCAGCAGGCCGACGCCCTGAGGATCGCAGACGAACACAAATGGCACCACGAAGGCCGGCAACGTGTATTTCCACGATTGCAGCGTGGTGCGGTACGGATCGCCGCCGGTGATCGCGGCTGCTGCAAACGGCGACAGCGCAGTCGGCGGCGACACTTCCGACAGCACCGCGTAGTAGAAGATGAACATGTGCGCGGCGTAATCCGGCACGCCCAGTTTGATCAGTGCGGGTGCTGCGATCACCGCGCAGATGATGTAGGACGCGGTCACCGGCACTGCGAGGCCGATGATCCACACGATCAGCGCTGTATACAGCGCCGTCAGCAGCAGGCTGCCGCCGGCATAGGCGATCACGATGGACGAGAATTTGAGACCGAGGCCAGTCAGGGTGACGACGCCGACCACGATGCCGGCGCAGGCGCAGGTGGTCGCCGCATTGAGCGCGCCGACGGAGCCGTCGGCCAGCGCGCGCACCAGCTTCTTCGGCATCAAGGCGGCGTCCTTGCGCAGGAAGCTCAAGGCAAACGTTACCAGGATTGCATAGAATACCGACAGTGCCGGCGAGAAGCCGATCACCATGAAGACCACGACCGCGAGCAGCGAGATGAAGTGGAAGCCGTAGCGCTTGGTCATGGTGCCGAGCCCGAGCTCGGGCGTAATGTTGACGTTCCTGGCGCCGAAGCGCTTGGCGTCGATCTCCACCATGATCAGCAGCGACAGGTAGTAGAGCACGGTCGGGATCAGGGCCATCCAGATCACGTCGAGATAGCTGATCTTGAGAAACTCCGCGATCAGGAAGGCCGCGGCGCCAAGCACCGGAGGCGATAGAATGGCACCGAGGCCGCCGGCCGCCAGCAGGCCACCCGCCGCATTCTTCTCGAAGCCGGCCTTCTTCAGCATCGGTGCGGCCACGGTGCCGATCATCACCGTGGTGGCAACGCCGGAGCCGGAGGGGCCGCCGAGCAGGAACGACGACAGCACCACGGTGCGGCCGGCGCTGTTGGCCTTGTTGCCCATCAGCGCCATCGAAAAGTCGATGAAGAATTTTCCAGCGGCGGAGTGCTGCAGGAGCGCGCCGTAAATCGTGAACAGGATGATCAGCGAAGAGGAGACGTCGACCGGAACCCCGAAGATGCCTTCGAGGGTGACGAACAGATGGCCGACAAGCTGGCCGACATCAAAGCCGCGATGGGTCCACGGTTGCGGCAGATACGGACCGAAATAAGCGTAGGCGATAAAGCAAAGCGAGATGATCGGCACGATCAGCCCGGTGGTCCGCCGGGTCGCTTCGAGCAGCAGCACGATGAAGACGACACCGAGCCAGGTATCGAGCTGCGTCGGCATGGTGGCGCGGTCGGTAAAGTCGTCGCCGCCTTCGATGGCGTAGACCAGAATGCCAAGCCGTCGGAAACAACATGAAGCTCAGCACAAGCACGAAGGCGACGTGCGCGTAACGCAGCGGCTGAGTGGAAATGATCGGCGCCCAGCCGAACGGCCACGCTCCGGCAATGGCGGCGTAAAGATGGAACAGCGACATCACCACGGCGACCGTGGTGGCGGTTGTGGCGGCGGTGCCCGACAGCCGGTTCATCACGCCTTCGTCGGCCTCAATGAACTCCTCGGCCTTCTTCAGCGCATCTTCGGAAATGCCGGGCGGATCGCCCGCCAGGGCCGGAATTGTCCCCTCCGCCATCGTCCCCCCCTTGCCGCCGTTTTTCTCGTCTTCGGCGTCGCCCCCGCGGGAAAGCTACCACGCAGAGAAGCTGCAGGACACCCGACGAAGGGCGGGGGCAGACGGGA
>JAPLPC010000067.1 GCA_026400425.1 Hyphomicrobiales bacterium
CCTGAAGAATATCGCTTACAAAGCGCGCTTCGGTGCCATAGCGCTCGCCGAGATGCGCCTGCAGCCCCCCCGTCGCGGTGATCGCCTGCGCGTCGTAGCCGGCCGCGCCGAGCAGATAGGCCTTCTTGGTCTGGCATCGGCCGCTCTTTCCCGTCACTTTCTGGGCAGCGTCGACGGTCTGTTCCGCCATATGCCGCGACGTCGTCAGCTTGCCGCCGACAATGGTGATCAGGCCATCATCTGCAATGTCGATCTTGTGGTTCCGCTTCACTTCAAGCGTCTTGCCTCCGGGCGGCGCCACCAATGGCCGGCATCCGGCCATGCTGCCGACAGCATCCTCGGGACCGAGATCCGTCTTCAACGCAGACCGCGCGCCTTCCAGCAGGAAGTCGAGCTCCTCGCGCGTGCAATGCACGTCATCCAGATCACCCTGATAATCTTCGTCCGTCGTGCCGAGATAGGAGACATCACCCCAGCGGGTGATCGTCGCGCGACGGCTGCGGCCGGGCACAGGGATCGTGACCGTGCAGTCGTTCCTGATCTTCAGCCACGGTATCGCAACATGGACGCCCTTGGCCGGCCGGATCTCAAGCTTGCGCTCCTCGCCCTTCTTGATTCCGCTCCAGTCGCGCAACCAGACGCCGGTCGCCATGACCACCGCTGACGCGCGAATGGTGATCTCGCGCTCGCCAGCCTGCACCACCGCGCCACTGACTTTGCCGTGATTGTTGCGGGTGATCTCGACGGCTTTGGTGTGATTGGCAATGGCCGCGCCGTGATGGGCGGCTGTGCGCGCCAGGTTCAATGTCAGCCGCGCATCGTCGACGCGGGCATCGAAATACATCAGGCCGCCGATCAGGTTCTCGTCCTTGAAGGTCGGACAATGCGACAGCACCTCGGCCTTGCTCAGGCGCTGGTGCAGGATCCCTTCGCGCCAGCCGCCGGCAAGATCATAGGTCCACAGCAGGCTTTCGAACGCCTTCGCCATGCGCTTATCGAACACACCGTCCTTTTCCAGAATCGGAAACAGGAACGGCAATCGCTGCACCAGGTGTCGCGCGTTGCGGCGAAGCCTCTGTCGCTCCAGCAGCGAGTGTCGAACCAGGTTGAGATTGCCTTGCTCGATATAACGTAACCCGCCATGCACCATCTTCGACGACTTCGACGAAGTTCCGGAAGCGAAATCGGCCTTCTCGACCAGGGCCACGCGAAATCCGCGCAGGCTTGCATCAAGCGCCGCATAGGCTCCCGTCACGCCGCCCCCGATGATGAGCAGGTCGAACTGATCGCTCTCCAGCCGATCCAGATGGTCACTGCGGACGAATCTGAAAGGTACCTCGCTGATCATCTCAGCGCGGTCTCGGTTGAGCTTCAACGAAGGAAGAAAGTTCATCATTTCGGTTTCCTTCTAGAACGCCCCGAACATGTCGGCGTGCTCGAGTTCGGATTTGACGCGCGCGTGCCAGAGCGCGCGACGTTCGTCACGTATCGCAGTCGGCATTTTTGGTTCGAAAACCTGTTCGTCAGCGACGACTTCCGTGCTGCGCGGGATGTCGTCCCAGAACAGTCCGGACGATCCGGCCAGATACGCCGCGCCGCGCAACGTGGCACGGGCCGTATTGGGTTTGCGGCGGATCGGAACGCCGATCAGATCGGCCTGCATTTGCAGGAGCGGGTCGCTGGCGGACAAACCGCCACCGACAATCAGCTCCGCGACATCGACGCCCGACACGTCGCGGTCGGATTCGAGACAGCTCGCAACGGAATGCGCAATCCCTTCGAGAATGGCGTAGGCGACTTCCGGTCTGGTCGATGCCATCGAAATGCCAGTCAGCGAGGCACGCGCATTGGGTTGCATGTCGGGTGTTCGCAGACCGGTCAGCGCCGGAATGAATGTGACTCCTCCCGACGATTGCGCCTCGGCTGCGAACCGGCTGATCTCGGTCGCATCGCTGAACCAGCGCAGCTTCTCGCAGATCCAGTCAAGCGCGGATCCCGTAGTGGCGGCGAACGTCTCGACGGCGAATTGCGATTGGTTGTTGCGGCGGCGAGCCACCATGGTGGTGGTCCCGGCGAACAGACCTGCCTTGGCTGGCTGCTTTGGCCCGATGATCAGATCCACGAAACTTCCGGTGCCATGAATGCACATGGCCTGGCCGCGGTCGAGACAACCGAGACCGATGGCGCCGGCATGCTGGTCGCCGATGCTCGCGAGAATCGGAACGTCGATCCCGAGAAGATCCGCATTGGTCCGCCCGAGATCGTCCGCGTCCGATCTCAACTCCGGCAACAACTCCTGCGGAAATCCGAGCGCGTCGAGCCAATCAGTCTGGTAGCGATGCTCGTCCAGGATATAGGCGCCCGCCGACGTCGCATTGGTCGGCGTCGTCACATAGATGCGGTCCCGCGTGAGATGCCAGAGCAACCAGGTATCGACCGTACCGAAACCCAATCGCCGCTGGGCGAGTGCGGCTGCGACCTCCGGGGTGTCCTGGATGTGCCGCGCGGCCCAGAGATAGGGTGAGCGAACACCGCCCGGCCGCCCTACCTGCCGAGCGAGGATCGGATCCCAGACAGGCGCCAGCTTGTTCAGTTCGCCAACATAACGCGTGTCCTGCCAGACCATGGCGGGCACGAGGGCCCGCCCGGTGTTTTTGTCCCACAGCACAGCGGTGGCCCGCTGTGTTGCAATCGCCATCGCGACAATCCTCATTCCGCTCTGGTCGGCCTGCGCGATCGTTGCACGGCAGGCCGCCACGGTCTTTTCAAGGATGGCGTTCGCGTCCTGCTCCACGACGCCCGGCCGCGGCGTGTCCACCTCGAGCGGCAGATATTCGAGGCAGGACACGTCGCCGTCGGCGGAGACCGTCGCGGCACGGGTGCCGGACGTTCCCTCGTCGATCGCCAGGATCACGTCTTTGCGTTGAGCTGCCATCACGATTTCGACGGCTGCAGCACAGGGCTGACATAAGGCTTGTCGTCTGCAAATTGCGGCGCGCCGACCTCGTTGTCCGGATTGATCGCAGTCCGGGTCGGATCCCATTTGATCGAGAAGCAGATGATGCTCGCGATCAGCGGAACAGCCGACAGGATCAGGAAAGTATGGTTGAGGCCATACCATTCACGAAACAGCGGGAAGACCAGCAGGCCCAGCGCAGCACCGATCGAACCCATGGCGCCGATCATGCCGTTGGCACCTGCCCGCAACTCGCTGCGGAACGACAGCGACGATAGGCTCTTTCCGTTTGCGCCGGGACCACCGGAGTGGAACAGGATGAACAACGAAGGCACGAGTGCCGCCAGCCAGATCGGCATCTTGTCGCTGAACAGGCCCAGGATCAGCAGCATGACGAACACCGCGGCGAACCCGACGGCCGACGCGATGCGCAGACCGAAAACGCGTCCGATGGTCGGAGACAGAAAGCCGCCGAAGATGCCGAACACATTAAACATCAATGCGCCGAGCGTGGCATAGATGAAGTCCTTGCCGAACAGAGCTGCACTGATCAGCGGCAGATACCAGCCGACAGCGAAGTACTGGATCGATTGTCCAATCTGGACAGTCGCCGCGAGAATCGTGCGCGGCAGATAGACGCCGCGGAAGATCAGCAGCACATTCGCGATACCGCGACGGGCCTGATTAAGGACTGGAATGCGATCTTCCACAGGAACAGCCGTAAACGGCTGACCATAGATCCGGGTCATTGCTACAGCGGCCTCATCCAGACGCTCCTTGCGTGCAAGCCAGATCGGGCTTTCGACCAGCAGCGAATATTGCAGGATCAGGATGGCGCATGCGAAGACCGCGGTGGCAGCAACCGAGTAACGCCAGATCGTATCGCCTACGTCCCACGAGAAGAACAACAGCGCGAGCAGCAGGTTCGTACATACGGCGGTGTACCACATGCCCTGCCAGGTATTGAGACGACTCCTGAAACGCGAGGGCGTAAACTCCGCGAGGACAGCCATGGCGATCGCAAAATCGATGCCGTAAGCGGCGCCGACGAAAAAGCGTCCAACAATAATCGTTTCGAAATTCGACGCAAAGACCACGAGCAAGGCGCCGACAATCGCCAGAACCTTCGCCGTGATCAGAGGCGCGACCCGCCCCCATCGATCAGCCATCCATCCACCGATAGGATTGAAGGCGATGGCGACCCAGGATGCGAAGGAGGTCAGCAGCGCGACCTGTCCAGCCGTGAGCTGAAGATTGCGCGTCATCGGACCGAGTCCTGCACTCAGTGCTGAATTGGCGAAAGCGTCGAGAAAAAGTCCACCCAGCGCGAGCCACCAGATGACGCCGGCGCGGCCGTTGATGCCAGTCCGCGAATCGACGAACGACAGGATGTCGTCGATGCCGCGTAGTCTCAATGTTGTTGATTGCACTTATTTTCCTCCCCAGAATTTTTGATCTGTAAGGAGGTCAAAGCAAAGTACAGACGTGCAAGATGACCATCTTACAGACAGTCTTAAATCTTGCTTCTGTGTAGACAGGCTAAGATGAGCCGCGGAGCTTGTCAACGCGTCGCGAAAAAATCTTCATCTTTCCCATCATCCGGGCCTACGCGCGCCGCGAATAATCATCAGGGTTAGCGGCCGATTTCTCGCCATAGAGTTCGCCTGGGCATCGTCCGCCTAGTCAAATTTGGACGACGACAGACGACTCGAGCCGAACCCGCAGGAACGACAGATCTCGCAATTTTCTCGAGAAATAAAACCCGGCATCGGGTTCTCGTTTACGCAGTTGGAGGTAAAGCGTCCTCGGGAGCTGGCAATTTCGTGAAGCCGGTCGGACAAACGTTCAGCCCGGATAGAAGGTTTGAGCAAAATAGAACAGGTAGCAGATCCGATGGCGACTGGCCGCGAGCGATGGCCTTAGCGGTGGTGGCGCCCATCCAGCGCCGCGTTCAAGAACTTTGCGGTCCTGCTCTGATCGGTGGCCGCAACAACGCTCGGGTCTCCGGCAACAACCACCCGGCCCCCCTCGTTGCCTGCGCCTGGGCCCATGTCGATCACCCAATCGCTTTCGGCGATTACTGACATATCGTGCTCGACGACGACGACTGTGTTGCCGGCGTCCACGAGCCCTTGCAGTTGCGCCATCAGCTTCTCGACGTCGGACGGATGCAGGCCGGTTGTCGGTTCGTCCAATATGTAGAGCGTCGCGCCGCGCTGGATCCGTTGCAGTTCGGTGGCGAGTTTGATGCGCTGAGCTTCGCCACCACTGAGCTCGGTCGCCGACTGTCCCAGCCGGATATAGCCCAGGCCGACGTCGCGGATGACCCCCAGCGAACGCCGCAGCGAAGCGTCATCGGCGAAAAACGCAAAGGCGTCGTCCACGGTCATGGCAAGCACGTCGGCAATGGATTTCGTACGCACCTTGATTTCAAGGGTCTTGGCATTGTAGCGCGCGCCGTGACAGGTCGGGCACGGCGCATACACGCTCGGCAGGAACAGCAGTTCGACGCTGACCAGGCCTTCGCCGTGGCAGGTGTCGCACCGTCCTTTGGCGACGTTGAACGAAAAACGCCCGGCGTCGTAATGGCGGGCCTTCGCCTGCTTCGTCGCCGCGAAGATTTTTCGGACATGATCGAACAGCCCTGTATAGGTCGCAAGATTCGAGCGCGGCGTGCGACCGATCGGTTTCTGATCGACCACAACCAGCCGCTCGATCCGATCCAGGCCGCCGACGATCTCGCCGCCCAGTGTTTCGACCGCGGCTTCGAGCAGGTCGGCCTCGTCCGGCGCCGCGCCTTCGCCGTCGTGGCGCTGCCCCAGCGCGCCGGCGACGGTCTCCACCAGAAACTGGCTGATGAGACTGGATTTGCCTGAACCGGAAATCCCGGTGACGGCGGTGAATATGCCGAGCGGGATATCGACGTCGAGCCGATCAAGGTTGTTCCGCGTCACGCCCCGCAGTTGCAGACAGCTTGGCGGCTTTCGCGGCTGGCGCTGCGGGCGGCGGCCGATTCCAAACAGGTACCGCCGCGTCTGCGATGCCGTGATCTCGGCAAGGCCTTGCGGTTTGCCGCTATACAGAACCTCACCGCCGAGCACCCCGGCGCCGGGGCCGACATCCACGATCCAGTCGGCGTGGCGGACGACATCCAGTTCGTGCTCGACCACGAACAGCGAGTTGCCGGCGGCCTTGAGCCGGTCCAGCGCGCGCAGCAGCGCCTCGGTGTCCGCCGGGTGCAGACCGGCGGATGGCTCATCCAGGACATAAACGACGCCGAACAGATTGGAACGGACCTGGGTCGCCAGCCGCAACCGCTGCAATTCTCCGGGCGACAGGGTCGGCGTATTGCGGTCCGGCGTCAGGTAGCCCAGACCGAGATCAAGGAGGACGGCGAGGCGCGCATCCACATCCTCGATGATACGCCGGATCACCAAGGCTTTCTCCGGATGATCCGCTGAGGATGACTGTTCGCCATGAAGATAGGGCCGGATCAGTTCGCCAAGCCGCTTCAGCGGCAGCCGCGACAGTTCCGAGATATCGAGGCCGGCAAACTTCACCGAGAGCGCCTCGGGTTTCAGGCGCTTGCCGCGACAGATCGGGCAGTCGCTGCTCAGAAGATACTGCGCCACCCGCCGCTTCATCATCGCGCTCTGCGTCGTGGCGAAGGTCTGCAGCACGTATTTACGGGCGCCGGTGAAGGTGCCTTGATAGCTCGGCTCCTCCTTGCGCTTGAGCGCCCGCCTCACTTCGGCAGGTGTATAGCCGGCATAGACCGGCACGGTGGGCTGCTCATCGGTGAACAGTATCCAGTCTCGGGTCTTCTTTGGAAGCTTGCGCCACGGCGTATCGACATCGTGTCCGAGGGTCACCAGGATGTCGCGCAGGTTCTGCCCTTGCCAGGCGCTCGGCCATGCAGCGACTGCGCGTTCACGGATGGTCAGGGTGTCGTCCGGGACCATCGAACGCTCGGTGACGTCGTGGATGCGGCCGATGCCGTGGCAGTGTGGACATGCGCCCTCCGGCGTGTTGGGCGAAAACGATTCCGCATACAGGATGCTTTGCCCGCGCGGATAGTCGCCCGCGCGCGAGTAGAGCATGCGCAGCAGATTTGACAGCGTCGTCACGCTGCCGACCGAAGATCGTGAGGTCGGAGATCCCCGCTGCTGCTGCAGCGCCACCGCCGGCGGCAAGCCTTCGATCTCGTCGACCTCCGGGATCGACATCTGGTTGAACAGCCGCCGGGCATAGGGCGAGACCGACTCCAGATATCTGCGCTGCGCCTCAGCATAGATCGTGCCGAAGGCCAGCGATGATTTGCCGGATCCGGACACCCCCGTAAAGACAACCAGAGCATTCCGCGGAATGTCCACCGAGACGTTTCTGAGATTGTGTTCTCTGGCGCCGCGCACGCGAACGAACTCGCCGGGCGAACGCGACGCGGATGAGGGCTCATGCGAGGAACGCAGCTCAGCGCCGATGTCGGATGCGCGCACGGCGGGCATTGAACTTCCTCACGAGTCGAGAATCAAACGGGCCTGTAGCTTCCCTCCCAGAGAGCGACTAGCGCGTTCACAGGAACCGAGAACTTTTGTCGGCATGCAGGGTTCCCGTATACCTCGCGCTGCGCATCCGAACGAAATCACGTCGCGGACCACCATGGCGTGGTTGCCCATGCCGAGATTGAGGCCATTCGCACTGCGGGACGGCAATTCGAGAACGGCGTCGGTGCCGCCACACCGTATCCCACACCTGAAAGCCGCCGTTTAGCTGCTAAAAGCCGAACGACCGTTCAAGCGCCCGATTCCGGGGGCGTCGTCAGACCTTCACCTCCGAAGCAAACTCACTCATCGAAGGTCAGAACGATCTTTCCGAAGTGGCTGCCGCCAGCCATCTCTTCGACGGCACCCCGCGCCTCGGTCCACGGCAGGACACGATCGATTACCGGCCGAATGCCGTGCAGGGTCAAAGCCCGGCACATCGCCTCGAACATCTCCCGGGAGCCGACGGACAAGCCTTGCACTTTTGCCGCCGTCGCAATCATCACCGATGCGGAAAGTTTGGCCGGCGGGGCGCTCGCGTCCGTCAGGACGCCGATCACCGCGATGTGGCCGCCCATGCGCACCGACTTCAGGCTCTCGATCAACGTACCCGCCCCTCCGACTTCCATGATGAAGTCCGCCCCCCGGCCGGCAGTGAGCTCGCGGACCGGGCGGTGCCAGTCGGGAACGCTCTTGTAGTTCACCGTGTGGGTCGCCCCGAGCGCCTTGGCCCGCGCAAGCTTCTCGTCGGAGGACGACGTGATGATCGTTTGCAGGCCGGCCGCTCGCGCGAATTGCAGACCGAAGATCGAGACGCCCCCCGTCCCCTGCAGCACCACCGTGTCCCCGGGCTCGAGGCGCGCATCGACGAACATCGCTCTCCATGCCGTCAGTGCGGCGCAAGGAAGCGTCGCGACTTCCTCATCCGTCAGGTAGTCGGGCACTCTGGACACCGCGGTCTCCGGAAACAGCGCGAGTTCCCTCGCCGCACCGGGCGCGCCGGGCGACCCGAGCGGTCCGTCACGCTTGTCCGGCGTCGGCGGGCCGGCGTGCCAGTTGGGAAAGAACAGCGTCGAGACGCGGTCGCCCACGGCGACGCGGCGCACGCCCTCGCCGATCGCCGCGACGATCCCGCAACCGTCGGAAAACGGAACGATGGGCGGCGCATCGGCGGCGCCAGCCGAGTAGCCCCCCTTCGCGATGATAGCGGTGTCACGGAAATTGAGGGAGATCGCGCGCATCCTGACCACCACTTCGCCACGGCCGGGTTCGGGATCGGCACGCTCAACGATCTTCAGGTTGTCGGTGCCCCACGGAGGCGAAAGCTCCAGCGCTCGCATGTCACGTCCTTTCGATGGTCTTGATCCTACCGTGGTCGCGCAGACGGGACGGCAAGCACGAATCTGGCCTTCCTCCCAGCTGATCGGTCAACGCCTGTCGAGGCCACATCAGCACGCCAACGTTCAGCGTTCACGTTGCAAACGTCGCCCCTACAGGAATTGCCGCAAAACGACGGCGCCCGGCATGTCGCCATCACTACCTCCCGTTTACTTCGAAACTATGGTCGCAGCCCATCCGGATCCGTGGATGTTCGAGGCCGGCGACCACGAAACTGCGAAAATTCGAGGCCACCGCTGCTGGCGTTGAACGGCGTGGCCTCTGCGAGCGATACGAAGTCGGATGCGGCGGCGGACCTGCCCCCATAGACGCTTCTCAGATCACGCACCGAGCATCGTGCGCGTGATCAACCCATTATCAACGGCGAGACCCATCAGCTCAGAATGCCAAGTTGCTGCTGCATTACGGTAGCAACATTGCAGCAGTGAAACGAAACAACCTTGCCGTTCTTGAGATAGAACACATCGCAGCATGGCACATCGATCGTCCGCCCCGTTGCAGCAACGACTCCCGAAGGAAGGACCGAATCGCCTTCGTGCGTCCCGCGAATGGCAAGCTCGACAACAACGACGTGCC
>JAPLPC010000269.1 GCA_026400425.1 Hyphomicrobiales bacterium
ATGCCGCCGCCGGGGCCGAAGCCGTTTTTCTCGCTGCTCGATCAGACGCTGTCCGTACAGATCGGCCGGCAGATTCCGCGCCCGTTCTGGATCGATACGGTCGGCCGTTCCAATCTCGTCGAGATCCGCATTCAACTCGACGATACCGTGATGCGAATCTTTGCGCAGCGCAGTGCCGCCTATGCGTCTAATTCGGAAATCTTCCTGTTCTGGATGGTGGGCACATCGTCGATCCTGCTGATCGTGGCGATCCTGTTCCTGCGCAACCAGATCCGCCCGATCCTCAAACTCGCCGATGCCGCCGAGAGTTTTGGCAAGGGGCGCGAAGTGCCCAACTTCCGGCCGCGCGGCGCACGCGAAGTGCGGCGTGCGGCCAATTCGTTCATCGAGATGAAAGCGCGTATCGAGCGCGCCATGGAGCAGCGCACCGCTATGCTCGCCGGCGTGTCGCATGATCTGCGCACCATCCTCACACGCTTCAAGCTGGAACTGGCGCTGCTCGAGGATGGTCCGGATGTCGAGAACATGCGCAAGGACATCGACGAGATGCAGGCGATGCTGGAGGCCTATCTCGCCTTCGCCCGCGGCGACAGTGGCGAGCCGTCGCAGCCGACCGACATGGCTGCCGCGCTCGAAGAGCTGCGGAGCGACGCCGAGCGCAACGGCCACAAGGCGACGGTGACGTTCCACGGTCTGCCGATCGTCACCGTCAGGCCGGCGGCGTTCAAGCGCTGCCTCGGCAATCTCGTCGGCAACGCCGCGCGCCATGCCAATGACATCGCCATTACCGGCCATCGCGATCATCGTTATCTCACGGTGACCATCGACGATGACGGACCGGGAATTCCGACGGCGATGCGCGAGGAAGTGTTCAAGCCGTTTTTGCGGCTCGACGATGCGCGCAATCAGGATGAAGGCGGGACAGGTCTCGGCCTCGCGATCGCGCGCGATATCGCTCGGTCGCATGGCGGTGACATCACGCTGGCCGATAGCCCCATGGGTGGTCTGCGTGCGGTGGTGCGGGTGCCGGTGTAAGTTACTTCGCCAGCTCTTTCGACTTTGCCGTCGCCGCCGCAATCGCGCGCGTCAGCAGCGGCTCGAAGCCATCCTCGGCCATCAGCACGCCGAGCGCTGCAGCGGTGGTGCCGCCGGGGGAGGTGACGTTCTTGCGCAACGTGGCCGCATCGAGATCGGATCGGCGCAGCAATTCGCCCGAGCCGGAGACGGTTTCGCGCGCCAGCTTGATGGCGAGATCCGGTGGCAAGCCCGCGGCGATGCCGGCCCTGGCCATTTCTTCGGCGAGCAGGAAGACATAAGCCGGGCCCGAACCCGATACTGCGGTCACAGCATCGATCAGGCTTTCGTCCTCGACCCATTCGACCGAGCCGGTGGCGCGCAGCAGCGCATCGGTGAGGTCGCGCTGCGTCGAAGCAACGTCCTGCGCGGCGACAGCCACGGTAATGCCGCGGCCGATCGCAGCCGGCGTGTTGGGCATCGCGCGCACGATCCTGCCGCCGCAGGCCCGGGCAATGCCGGCAATGGTCGTGCCGGCCATGATGGAGACGACCAGCGAATTTCCGACGAGGGCGCGCAACGACGGGCCGACCTCGGCGAACATCTGCGGCTTCACCGCGAGGATCAGCGCGGCGACCTTGCCGATGTCACCGACGTCCGGATTCAGCCGAACGCCTTTGTTGGCGAGCGCCTTGATGTCGTCGGAGAGATGCGGATCGATCACGACAACGCGCTTGGGATCAAGCCCTCCGGCCAGCCATCCCATCAGCATCGCGCCGCCCATCTTGCCGGCACCGGCAAGGATGATGTGGCCGTCGAGGGATTGCAGGGCGGAGGATGTGGTCATGATTGAGTCTCGGCTGTCTTGCAGGCGCGGGACATTAGCATCACGCTGCTTGCGCGCAATGCAAAGGCGGCGTCCCCAGCAGCGGCTGTATCGCCCGCGCTATCCGGTAGACGGCGACCTATCGGCATGGATCTCGATTGCAATGTTAAGTAGGTCACCCGGTCAAGACCAAACTCTTCTTCAGAAAATAACGCGGGCCACCCTTTGGGTAGTCCGGCAATTCGCCGAATACCTCATAGCCCTGCTTCTCGTAGAAACTGCGCGCCTGAAACCAGTAAGTATCGAGCCACAGGCCGACACAGCCGCGCTCGCGCGCGATGTCCTCGGCGCGCTTCAGAACCTGCGTGCCGATGTCCTGGCCGCGGAATTTCTCTGGCACCACGAACAATTCGACGAAGCACCAGTTGTAAGCCGTCTTGCCCCAGATCCCGCCGACGGGTTCGCCGGTTTCTGGATCGTGAATCAAGATCGAGAGTGGTTGATAGTTACTGGGCCCGACAGACTTTTCGTTATAGGCCAGCAAGGCATTCCACACCGCGAGCCGATCGGCTTCGCCCGGCGCATCCGGAACGGTGATTTCCGGCGCGATGCTCACGCTTCGCCTGCGGTGTCGAACATTGCAGCACTCATGGCCTGTTCGGCGGTCTTGCCGGCCCAGATGACGAACTGCATGGCTGGATAGTAGCGCTCGCACGCATGGATCGCCGAGACGAGCATGGACTCGCATTGCCCGGTCGTCGCCGTCATGCCATCCGGCAGCGGGATCGCCTGCCGATACATGATCATGCCGGACGCGGTCCAGATATCAAAATGGCCGACCCACATCTGCTCGTTCACCGCAGCGATCAACCGCTGCACTTCGCTGCGGCGTGCGGCCGGGATTTTCATGTCGAACGCGCAAGCCAGATGCAGCGCCTCGATCTCACCCATCCAGGTGAAAGAAAGCTGATAATCGGTCCAGTCGCCTTTGGACACGATCGTGACTTCATCCTCGCCCGAGCGCTCGAATGCCCAGTTATGATCGGCGGCAATATCTTCGACGACCGCCAGCGGATTGGCGCGTGAATCGATGGTGCCTTCGAGAAGTGACATGCGGTCGCGACCTTGCCTTGAAGAGTAGTGATGCAATCGACTGGCCGGGTACGCGAAAAATGTCGGAGCGCCGTTGCGGGGCGTTAGATTTAAATCGTCCAGAACTTGCAAGGTCGAAGTGATGTGATTTGCGGAATCCGCGCAACGTCGCCCCGACTCCGTCCACAGCCAAAGGCCGCTTCATCCACAGGTCATCACGTCGCAACGAGAACAAACCGGAATCGGACTCGCGGAATACGAGTCCGGCCGTGCCCGGTGCGCGTATGAGGAGTCCGGGGGCGTTCAACTGCAATCGTTAACGCGTGGGCGCCCTTGCTGGCCCCGGTCCGGTTCGGCATAGTTTGGCCGAACACGGAAACAGCTGTCATGACCGAGACGTCCCAACCGCAAAATCACCCGCCATTTTCCCGGCCGCAACGCGTGGCCTTCGTGCAGTCGTCCTGGCATCGCGATATCGTCGCGCCGTGCTGGGAGTCGTTTCAAGCCGAACTTGCGGTGAGACATGTCGATCCCTCGCAGATCGATCTGTTCGAAGTCCCCGGCTCGTTCGAGATCCCGCTGCACGTTCAGGTGCTGGCGAAGACGAGGCGCTACACCGCGATCGTAGCGGCCGGCCTCGTCGTCGACAGTGGCGTGCACAGTTATGTCGCCGACACCGTCATCAGGGCCTTGATGGACGTTCAGTTGCGGACCGAGATCCCGGTCTTCTCTGCCGTTGTCACACCGAGCGAGTTTCACGACACCGAAGAGGGAGCAGCCTTCTTCCGACAGCACTTCATGCAGAAGGGCGTCGAGGTCGCAGCTGCATGTGCGGAGACGCTTCTCAGTCTCGAGCGCCTACGCGGTCAGGTGGCAGCAGGCATTGCGTAGCTTGGGGATGTCTCCGTCGTCATACCCGACCGTCACGGAGAGTCGGCGCAAAGAGGTGCGCCTTAATCGAACAGGCTCGACACCGACTCTTCCGCCGCCGTACGCCCGATCGCGTCGCCGATCAGCGCGGCAATCGAGAGCGTGCGGATGTTGTGCGACGTGATCACGGCCTCGGTCGGCTGGATCGAATCCGTGATCACCAGTTCCTTGAGCTTGGAGCCGCTGATACGGGCGGCGGCGCCGCCTGACAGCACGCCGTGCGTGATATAGGCGTAGACGTCCTTGGCGCCGTTGGCGAGCAGGGCGTCGGCTGCGTTGACCAGCGTGCCGCCGGAATCGACGATGTCGTCGATCAGAATGCAGGTATAGCCGGCGACATCTCCGATCACGTTCATGACTTCCGATTCACCGGCGCGCTCGCGTCGCTTGTCGATGATGGCCAGCGGGGCATTGATCCGCTTGGCGAGGCCACGGGCGCGAACCACGCCGCCGACGTCCGGGGAGACGACCATGAGATTGGAAAGGTCGAACTTCTCCTTGATGTCACGCACCATCACCGGCGAAGCGTAGAGATTGTCGGTGGGGATATCGAAGAAGCCCTGGATCTGGCCCGCATGCAGATCGAGCGTCATGACGCGATCGGCGCCGGCATGGGTGATCAGATTGGCGACCAGTTTGGCCGAGATCGGGGTGCGCGGGCCCGCTTTGCGGTCCTGGCGGGCATAGCCGAAATAGGGGATCACCGCCGTGATACGGCGTGCCGAAGCGCGGCGTAGCGCGTCGGTGATGATCAGCAATTCCATCAGATGATCGTTGGTCGGGAACGACGTCGACTGGATGATGAAGACGTCGGAACCGCGAACGTTCTCCTGGATCTCGACGAAGATCTCCATGTCGGCGAAGCGGCGCACGCTGGCCTTGGTCAGCGGCAGTTTCAGCCAGTCCGCGATCTCCCTGGCCAGAATCGGGTTGGAGTTGCCGGCGACCAGCTTGATCGATCCGTTTTTACCCGACATCGACGCGTCTCCCCGCGGTTTGGTGGATACAACGTTGAGCATATCGGGTTACCCACAAGAACTGGTCTAGCCGAGCGAGGTGATATCAAGCGGATGTCACACTTTGCAACCCGCAGATCACGGTTTTCCTGCGCAAAATGGGATAGCTGGCGCGCTTCGCGCCTATGTTAGCGCATGTCGGCGAATGCAGTCGCCTGACTCGGCAACGCGTCGGTGCTGGCGATCGCCGGACCGGCTGCGGCGGGCACGGGCTCCGGCGCGCTTTCGGCGGGAGCCACGCCGTTGATCATCGCGCTCAGGCCGGTGAGGCCGGACTGCGCAATCCGGCGCAGGGTGAGGTCGTCTGCGGTGCCCCAAGCATCGCGGTTGCCCTTGCCGGTCTGTTCCTCGCCGCTCAACCGGAAGGCGCGTTGCTGGTCGCGGTCGTAGACGTCCCAGACCCAATAGCTGCGGACGCGGAAGGCAGCGCTGGCATTGCGTGAAACCACCGCCAGGCTGCGCAGTTTGGCTTCGCTGTCGAGCACGCTGACCATGCGCTCGAACACCTGCGGCGGTGGCCCGTCGATGGATTCGAAAGCGATCGTTGCGCCGCCGGCGGGCGACATGCTGGCCTGGGCGTTCATCGGCCCGCCGCCCGAATGGCTGACGCAGCCACCGAGACCGAGCGTGGCGCCGAGCAGAATGGTTGCCGGCAGCAGCTTGGTTCGTGAGGCAAAGGCAGCAGCTAGTTGCATGCGAGGGCGTCCGACGTGGACCGGCCGCGTGTCGCTTCCGGATGGTCGAGCGATATCGTTAAAATGCGTTAAGGTCTAGGGCGTGATCGCCGCAGATCTTACCAAGGTGCACGATCCGACGACGCCCCATGGTTGATTTGCTTTAAATTTTAACGAGTTACCTCGCAGGCCAAGTGCCCGTGATGGTTAATGCGTGAGCGTGATCGCATGGATTTGGCGGCCGTAATCCGGCTCCTTACGATGGACCGTCCGGCGATAGGAAAACAGCGCTTCGTCGGGATAGGTGTCGATGCCGATGTCATCGATGGCGGTAATGCCGGCGCGCGCGAGCCGCATGCGGATGAAACCTGCAAGGTCGAACATGGCATGATCCGGACGCGACGACGGGATGAAGAACCGCGCGTAAGCGGAATCCGCAGCGACGAAGCGCGCGACGAATTCGCTGCCGACCTCGTAGCTCGGTTGCCGGATCAGCGGCCCGATGGCGACCGTGATCGTGGCGCGGCTGGCACCCAGCTTCTCCATCGCGGCGATGGTGTTTTCGAGCACGCCGCCGAATGCGCCCTTCCAGCCGGCATGGGCGGCGCCGATCACGCGCGCCTTGGCATCGGCAAACAGAACCGGACCGCAATCGGCCGTCGTCACCCCAAGCGCAATGCCGGGTGTTGCCGTCACCATCGCATCCGCCCGCGGACGCGTTTCCACGTTCCAGGGCGCAGTCGCCACAGCGACGTCGGGAGAATGGATCTGATGCACGGTCAGGAAACGATCGGTCGCGACACCCATCGCCGCTGCCATGCGCGTGCGGTTCTCGGCGACGTCAGCGGGGTCGTCATTGGAGCCCAAACCACCGTTCAAGCCTGCATAGATGCCTTTTGAAACACCGCCGTCGCGGGTGAAGAAGGCGTGGTGCAGGCCGGGCAAATCGGACAGCGCAGTCGAAACGAAAGTCTTCATGCAGGTAACTCCGGCGTATCGCTGAGCGCCACCAGCGTTTCGATGCTGGGATCGGAAATGCCGATCACCTTGAACATCGAGCCCATGCCGCCACGACCGCTGTCGATCAGGCGCTTCAGCGCGCTGGAGACGGTGTCGGCAACCTCGGGCGTCGCCTTCGCCATCAGCGTGAGGGCACGCGTCTCGATGCCGAGGCGCTTGAGGAATTCGCCTTGCGTCACCGGTCCATGCACGCGTGCGCCGACATCTTCGGCCGCGCGCGCCAACGCCTGGAAATCGACATGGGCAGTAATATCGGCCTCGCCGGGATTTTTAAGCGGATCGGAATAGCTGTGTTTCGCGATGGCCTGGAGCGTGTCGCCGGCGTCGCTGCGAATATGGCCGTAGTCGATGACGACTGCAGCGCCGCCGTGATCGCGCAGCCGGCTGGCAATGGCCATGGTCTCGCTGTCCGGCCGCCATTCGAAGATCGCGCCGGTCGGCGCCGCGCGCACCAAGGGTGGCAGCAACAGTTCGAAGCGCGGGATCGGATCGGCCGACGCACCGAAGATCAACTGGCCGTCGGCACCAATATCGACGGTGCGCTCGTGCCAGCCGGCATCGCGTTTGATGGCCTGGTGAATCGGCAGCACGTCGAAATATTCATTGGCAAAGATCACCGACGGGCCATTCGGCACGGTGGCCATGCTGTCGTGCCAGCTCAGGTTGCGCAGCGCTGGCAGCAGGGCTTTTTGCTTCTCGCGCAACACCGGGTTGATCTCGACGAGATGCACATGCAGCGCCTGATAAAGATCGGGGAGGACGCGTATGGCTCGCAGCGCGTCCGCCATCATGGTGCCCCGTCCGGGGCCCAATTCGATCAGATGCAGTTCGGTCGGCGAATCCATGCCGCGCCAGACCGACGCGGCCCACAGGCCGAGCAATTCCCCGAACATCTGACTGACTTCCGGCGATGTC
>JAPLPC010000570.1 GCA_026400425.1 Hyphomicrobiales bacterium
GCCAGCATGAAGGTGAAGATCAGCGGCATCCAGTCGAAGATCATCTTCTGGGTCGGATCCGGCGGCGTCGGGTTCAGCTTCATCTGGAACCACATCGTGATGCCCATGATGATCGGCCAGATGCCAAGCGCCAGATAGTGACCGAGAACCGGGATCGCGGTCGGATCGAACGGCAGCAGCCCGAACAGGTTGAACAGGTTGGTCGGATCATGCGCCGACAGATCCTTGATCCAGCCGAAGAACGGCGCGTGGCGCATTTCGATGGTGACGAACAGCACCTTGTAGAGAGAGAAGAACACCGGGATCTGCAACAGGACGGGAAGACAGCCGGCGACCGGATTGATCTTCTCCTTCTTGTAGATCTCCATCATCTCCTGCTGCTGCTTCATCCGGTCATCCGGATAACGCTCCTTCAGCGAGGCCAGTTGCGGCTGGATCGCCTTCATCTTCGCCATCGAGGCGTAGGACTTGCTGGCGAGCGGGAAGAAGATGATCTTGACCAGCACCGTGACCAGCAAAATAGCGATGCCGAAATTGCCAAACAGGTGGAAGAACCAGTCGAGCGCCAGGAACATCGGCTTGGTGATGAAATAGAACCAGCCCCAGTCGATCAGCAGGTCGAAGTGGTTGAGGCCGAGCGACTGGTTGTAGCCGCCGAGGCCGACCGCGAGCGGGAAGTTGATGCCGACGGTGGCGGCTTCCTTGGCGCCGGCGAACAGCCGCGCATTCGCAGTTGTGGTGCCGCCCGGGGCTACGGTCTGCGCGTCCTGCAGATAATCGGTCTGATAGGTGCGGACGGTGCCGGTCAGGCTCGACGAGAATTTCGCGGCCAGCTTGGCATTGGTGTCCGGAAGCAGCGCCGAAGCCCAGTATTTGTCTGTGATGCCGAGCCATGCATTGGTGACGTTGAAATCGACCTGCTTGGCTTCCTCGATCTTCTTGTAACCGTATTCCTGCAGGCCCTTGTCGCCGAGATAGCCGACCAGGCCTTCATGCAGGATGTAGTAGCCTTCCACATGCGGGGTGCCGTGGCGCGAGATCAGCGCGTAGGGATACAGCGTCACCGGAGCGGTGCCGGCGTTGCTGACGTCGTCCTTGACCGAGAACAGATAGCGGTCGTCAATCGAAATGGTGCGGGTGAAGGTGAGGCCTTCGCCATTGTCATATTTGAGCACGACCGGCGACGTCGGCGTCAGGGCGTTGTTGCCTTGCTGGGTCCATTCGGTGCTGGCGTCGGGCACCTTGGCCTTGGCGCCGGTGGCGCCGACCCAGCCGAATTCGGCGTAATACGGCGCCGCGGTGCCGGACGGCGAGAACAGCGTGATCGGCGGCGAAGCCGGATCCACGGTCATGCGGAATTTGGTGAGCGCGATATCGTCGATGCGTGCGCCGCGCAGCGCAATCGAACCGGTCAGGCGTGGCGTGTCGATCTTGACGCGCTTCGATGACGCCAGAGCGACGTCGCGGCTGATTGGAGCATTGGCCGGCGCGGCATTGACGGGTGCGCTGCCGGGAGTTGGGGTCGCCGAGCCAGGCTGCGGCGCCGTGCTGCCGCCCGCGGCGGGCTGCGATGGGTTGGCGAGCTGAGCCTGCGTGGCCTGCTGTGCCTTCTGCTTTTCCATCTGCGGAATGTTGTAGAAATATTGCCAGCCAAGAAGCACCAGGCCGGACAGAACGACGGCGATAATGGTGTTGCGGTTGTCGGTCATCGTTCAGGTCTCGTCATCGGAATGCGGGTGCAGCTTTTGCCGTCGGCAGCGCGCTTTTGGCAGGCCGCGGGCGTCAGGTCACGTCGTTTTTGAGGTCGTCGTCTTTGCTGGTTGCCGTTCGAGGCGGTGCAGCGCGGCGCGCAGGTCGTCGAGCATGGTCGCAAAATCGCGCGTCAACGCGTTGCGACGGCCGACTAGCACATAATCGCTATGGGCGCGCATAGACAATGGATCGACGCGCTTCACCAGTTCGCGAAGTCGGCGCTTGATCCGGTTCCGCTCGGGCGCGGTTCCGTTTTTCTTGGTGACGGTAAAGCCGACCCTGATCGGGCCGCTGTCATCGCGGCCGCGCCGCTGCAGGACGAAAGCAGGCGCGTTGACGCGCGGACCGGCTGCAGCAGCGAGGAAGTCCGCCCGCTGCCGTAACCGTTCCATGATGCGGTCTCGAAGGATCCGATCAGGCGCTGAGGCGCTTGCGGCCACGCGCACGGCGCGCAGCGAGCACTTTGCGGCCACCGACGGTGGCGAGACGGGCACGGAAGCCGTGGCGGCGCTTGCGCACCAGTTTCGAGGGTTGATAAGTGCGCTTCACGGGTCGTACTCCGATGACCGGGCAACA
Organism: Hyphomicrobiales bacterium; assembly: GCA_026400425.1. Taxonomy (GTDB): domain Bacteria; phylum Pseudomonadota; class Alphaproteobacteria; order Rhizobiales; family Xanthobacteraceae; genus Tardiphaga. The sequence continues at coordinate 2,329 of JAPLPC010000570.1, forward strand.
AATCGCCGACTGGCAATCGATCACCAAATGAATGGGTTGTGCCCTAAGACGTTGACTTCGCGAGCCGTTTCCGGCTGCAAGCGCGTTCGGCCCATGCGGGCCGCCCCGGCGAAAGCCGGACCATCGCGGACAGATGCGGGCTTATAAGCGAGCGTCCTGTTTTCGTCAATCTTGCCCGCTAAGAACTTGCAGGATCGGTTGGCAATTCGACGAACGATCCCCACCTGAAAATAATACCGTTCAGCGATGGCTCGCTGACGTGATTATGCCTTGTTCGCATGGCGGACAATGGCTCTGGGCCGATGTTTCGGTCTGCAACGAATCGTATTCGGACCCGTATCTCCGATAGGTCTGCGTTCCACCGAGAGATTGAGGCGCACTGCGTGTTATCGGCGGACAACCAGTTCCCTACCCCTTTGCTCCGGCATGGCCCGCTGCGCAAGCTCGGCCTGTCCGGCAAGTTGCTGCTGCTGACGATTCCGCTGGTGCTGCTGGCGCAGATCCTGATCTACGTCCCCTCGATCGCCAATTTCCGCATCAACCGGCTGAACGACCGGCTCGCCACGGCCAACACGGCCGCGCTGGTGCTCGACGCCGAGCCGCTCGGCATGGTGCCGGAATCGCTGTCGCGGCAGATTCTTGGCAGCATCGGCGCGCGTGCGGTGGCAATCAAATGGGGCCAGCAGCGGCGGCTGCTCGCCAGTGCCGATCTGCCGGGGCAAATCGATCACGATATCGACATGCGATCGATCACGGTGTGGTCGGCGATCTACGATGCGTTCGAGGTGATGTTCGAAACCGGCAACCAGACCATGCGCATCATCGGCCCGGCGCCGGGCGGCGCGCAGTTCATCGAGGTGGTGGTGGACGAGTTGCCGCTTCGACAGGCGATGTATCGGTTCTCCAGAAATTTGCTCTGGGTCTCGCTGGGCTTGGCGATTCTCTCCGCCGGTCTGGTCTACCTGGCGCTGCATTATCTGTTCGTCCGTCCGATGCGGCGGCTGACCGCAAATATGGTGGCATTCCACGATGTCCGCCATGCAGCGCGACCTCGTCTCGATGCTGCATCAGAAGAGCCGGCTCGCGGCGCTCGGTCTCGCGGTGTCGAAGATCAATCACGATCTGCGCAATCTGCTGGCGTCGTCGCAATTGCTGTCGGATCAGCTCGCCAGCGTGCCCGATCCGCGCGTGCAACGCTTCGCGCCGAAACTGATGCGGTCGCTGGAGCGCGCCATCGCGTTCTGCCAATCGACCTTGTCCTATGGCCGCGCCCAGGAAGCGCCACCCGACCGCCGCATGGTTGCGGTCGAGCAGGTGGTCGGCGAGGTGCGGGAATCCGCGGGCTTGGCCAGCGATGCGGCGATCGGCTGGGTCAGCGCCATCGAGCGCGGGCTGCTGATCGATGCCGATCCGGATCATCTGTTTCGTATTCTCCTCAATCTGGTGCGCAACGCTGCCCAGGCGCTGGAAGGCCAGACAGGCGATGACGTGGCGCCGCCGCAGATTCGCATCACCGGCCGCCGCGAAGGCGCGGTGGCGATTCTCGAGGTCTCCGATACCGGCCCCGGCGTGCCGCAAAGAGCGAAGGATCACCTGTTCGAGGCGTTCCAGGGCTCGTCCCGTCCCGGCGGCAGCGGGCTGGGTCTGGCAATCGCCGCTGAGCTGGTGCGTGCCCATGACGGCGATATCGCGCTGGTGGAGGGCACCATCGGTGCCACGTTCCGGATCACGCTGCCCGACCGTCCGGTGGAACTGCACAGCATCCGCAGCGAGCGGGCGCGGGCCTGATCGCCGCGAGCCCGCGGCTTGTCACGCGATTGAAATATCCGCGCACAGGCGCTTGCCAAGCCGCCGCCAAGACGTTAGGGATGGCGCGCTTTCGATGAACACCGTTCCCGAAACGCATCCGGCGCCGGTGGTCTTGCCTTTTCAGGTTCTGCTACCCGCGTCCACGGCACGCGCCCGTAGCTCAGCTGGATAGAGCACGTGACTACGAATCACGGGGTCAGAGGTTCGAATCCTTTCGGGCGCGCCATTTGCGTACAAAACCACGAACATTTCCGTTCTCGGTCTGTTTGCCCGCGATGGCCGCCTGGAGGATATCCTTGCTGCCGATGATCCGGATCGTTTGGTCGTCGACCTCGACCGCATCGATGATCGAATGGATATAGCCTTTGCGGGTGTTGGTGTCGCCCGCATCGAGCTTCGCGTTCATCAACCGGGCGAATGCGTCGATCTTCTCAGCATTGACGGCGGCTGCCATGCCGCATTGGGCGCGGGCATGATCGAGCGCCGCCTTGGCCCGGTCCCGTTGAGCTTTCAAAGCGGCGGTGCGCTCTCGCAAAATATCATCGAGCTCAACGATGCCGTCTTCAATCGAGCGGTAAAGCCGCTTCATGCGATCTTCGCAGTCGGTCAATTCCTTCTGCAAACCCAGCAGGCGGCCGTCCGCGGACTCGCTCTTTGCCGCCTGACGCTCGATCAGTGATTTCAGGAGGTCGGCGATACGGTCGGGTGCCAGGACGCACTGCTTGAGGTTGGTTAAGACGATTTCGTCCAGGGTCGCCGCCGGAATGTGCCGACCCTTGCAAACCGACTTGCCCTTCTGCTGGCAACCTGCACATGAATAATACGAGTACGACCGTCCCTGTCGATTGGTCGTCCCGGTCCGGGTCATTCCGGAACCACAGGAGGCGCAGACCGCGATACCCGTCAGCAGTGAAGGGCCGTTCACGACCCGCGGCGGCGTCGTCTTGGGATTGCTGCGAGCGAGCTTCGCCTGCACGCGATCGAAATCGCCTTGCTCGATCAGCACGGGCACGGGAATTTGGATCACCGTCGAAGGGTCATACTTCCTGCCATCGCGCGAGCTGCGCACGCCATACGGCCATTGTCCGGTCGCGTAGCAGCTGTTGGTCAGGATCTTGTGGACCGGCCCGACACCAAATGTGGCGCCCCGGCGGGTGCGGTAGCCATGGCTGTTCAGCCATTTCGTCGTCTCCTTGACGCCAAGCGGGCCGGTCTTGCCGTCGCCCTCAAGATAAAGCTTGAACATCAGCCGAACCGTTTCGGCTTCGACGGCATCAATATCGAGCTTCTTCTTGATCTTCTGGCCGCGGCGTTCCGCCTCGACGATCTTGTAGCCCAGCGGCGGCGTGGCACCATTCCAGAACCCCTGTTTCGCCGACTCGCGCATAGCGCGTGTTGTATTCTTTGATATCTCTCTAGATGTATGCTCGTCGAAGGCTCCGATGATCTGCCGCACCAAAATTTGGCTCGGATCGTCGCCGGTTGGCTGAGTGACCGAGACCACGTCGACGCCGTGCTTCCGCAATTTGCGGATGGTCAGCTCCATCTCGGCGACGTTGCGGAAGAAACGGTTGAATGCATAAAAGAGGATCGCGTCGTAGGGATGATCGGGCGCACAGGCGCGCTCGATCATGTCCTGCAACACGGGCCGGCGATCATCGGTCGCGGTCTTTGCTTCCACAAACTCCTCGATGATGACGTATCCGTTTTGATCGGCGAAGCTTGCCGTAATTTTCCGCTGGCTCGGAATCGACGCTTCGTTGGCGTACTGGCGCCCAGTGCTGACCCTGTAATAGGTCGCAACGCGCTTGGTCGCGTCAGGCTGCTTGGAAACCGAATTGTGAAAGACGTGCTTGTTCATGACAGAACTCTACTGAGACTTGATGTTGACGGCGTTCTCAACGCTCGATTCGTGAATCTCACCAGAGGGGTTGTCAACGGCTATTTTCCCAGAGAATCTTCAACAATAGCGAGCAAATCCTGGAGCTCTCGGCCAAGCAAGATCTCAATCGCGCGCAACTCGCGGTCCTGGATCGGCGGCGAGAGCGGCAGATCAAGCGTCACGTGAAAGTCCTCGGCTTGCGGCTGTTGGCGCCCTCTCTTCTTCGGCACAACATCAGGAGTAGCCGCGCGAGCATGAACGTATGCGCCCACCGTTCTCGTCCGCAGCTTGACGTGCGACCGCGCCGCCATCGGCTTAGAGCTCATAGCTGAGCTCCCGCCGATGATGCCGATCCTTCTCCGTCAGCGGTTGCGAGCCCTCAATGATATCGAGCGTGGAAATCTTGGGCGAGGCACGCGACAGTCGTTCGGCGAGCCAGTTCTGGCGCTGGCTCGCCGAAAAGACCACATCATCACGCTGCTGATCGAAGGGCAGCTCGGAGGCGAGGCGCCGGTCAATGCTCTTGGCATCGACCACGAGCGTCGTCCGCTCCCGCGCGCGGCTTGCCGCCACGTAGATGTCATGACGATTATAGCTGTGATCCAGGTGCACGACGGCATGATCGACCGTGAGGCCCTGGCAGCCGTAGACAGTCGAGGCATAAGCCCAACCAAGGCGGGGGCGTCCTTGCGCGTCGGCAAGCTGCATCGGATCGAAGGCAATTCGCCGACCCTCGATTTCGGCCTCGATGATGATGCGACTTGCATCTCCAAGGGGCACAGCGGCTTCACTGACCTTGACGATGGTCGCGGTCGAACCATTGACTACCGCAAGTTCGTCATCGCGGACGAGGAACCTGATCTTGTCCCCGGCCGCCAACGCGATCTGCGTTGAGTGGCCGGACGGCGTGGCCGCGGCGAAGCTAACCTCGGGGCCCTGGATGATGCCGCTGTGCTTGAGGCGCTCGCGAGCGACCTGAGAGATCGCGGCCACTGCGGCGTTGGACTTGGCGAGGATCAGGATCGAGGCCGCGGCGTCACGTGCATGAACTTGCTCTGCCGAATCCAGCACCTCGGTGATCGCTGCTTTGGCGCCGTCCGCTTCGATCAATAGACCGCGTTCTGCGAACGCATCAAGCGCGGGCTCCGCCCGGCCGGCGCCGAAGGCCGTGATGGCTTCCCGCGCCCATGCCTCGCGCTGACGAACAATGTTGTTGACGCGCGCAGCTTCAACGGCGCGCGCCACCAGATCTAGGCCAGGACCGGCGCCGATCGCCTGGAGCTGCTGCCGATCCCCCACGAGGATGATCTTGGCGTCAGCTTCGGTGACGGCGCCAAGCAGCGCGTGCATGTCCCGCGAGGAGAGCAGGCCGGCCTCATCGACAATCAGGACGGTCGGCTTGTCGAGCACCTTCTCGCCGGCTTTGAGCCGCGCGATCCAGGAGGCCGTTGCC
>JAPLPC010000104.1 GCA_026400425.1 Hyphomicrobiales bacterium
GCGATGAAGTCCTGATGGAATTGTCCGGTCTCGGCAGCGTCGCGGTCAGTTTCCTGTAGGGTGGGCGAAGGCGCTCTTGCGCCGTGCCCACCATAAAACTCAACGACAGCTGGTGGGCACGCTCCGCTTTGCCCACCCTACGGACTGTTAGGCGTGCGATGGGCAACAACGACGACGGCCCTCCGTCAGGGGAGCTGACGAAGGGCCGCGTTGGAAACATTTCATCGCGTGGGAGCACGATCAAATGCTGGGAGCTCGGAAGAGTTAGAACGGCAGCAGCACGTCCATCACCTGCTGGCCGTAGCGCGGCTGCTGGACGTCGGAGATCTGACCGCGGCCGCCATAGGCGATGCGGGCCTGCGCGATCTTCGAACTGTCGATGGTGTTGTCGCTCTGGATATCCTCCGGGCGCACGATGCCGGCGACGATCAGTTCGCGGATCTCGTAGTTGACGCGGATTTCCTGCTTGCCCTCGACCACCAGATTGCCGTTCGGCAGCAATTGCGTGACGACGGCGGCGACATTGGTCTGCAACGCCTCCTGGCGGGCAACCGAACCCTTGCCGTCGCTCGACGAGGCGCTGTCGGTGCTGAGGATGCGCCCCGGAAGCACGGATGCCGCCGAACCGCTGAGCAGCTTGCTGCCGGCAAAATCCGTAATGCCGGAGTCTTCCTTGCTGGTGCGGCTGCGCTGGGTCTGGTTGGCGATGTTCGCCTTGTCGGTGAAATTCACCGTGATGGTGAGGATGTCGCCGATCTGCCGCGCGCGTTGGTCCTTGAAGAACGCGCGCGAGCCGTTACGCCATAGCGAGTTCGCATTGTAGGAGACCACTTCAGGCTTCGGCATCGGCATCTGCACCGGCTTGTAACCCGGCTGTGTCGTCGGATTCTCGATCGCGGTGAGCGCCGGCCTCTCGCCGATGGAGGACAGGCGATCGATCGACGAACAGCCGCCAAGTCCGGTGGCGAGCAGCGTTGCGAGAATGAGGGGGCGGCTGGACGGGGACATGGACTTTACTCAGCTTTGCGAGAGACGGGTACGCGGTCGTTGGCGGCGATGGCGATGGGAGAATTAGCGCGGGAGATTTTCTGGGGCGCAGGGTCGGCGGTTGCGGGAGACGGGGTCGGCGCGCGTTCGCCCGGGAGCGGCGAAGCGGACGGGGCGGAGACGGTGACTTCGCCGCGGCCGGTGACGACACCGGCAACGCTGCGCTTGGACTGCAGGTTCATCACATTGACGACGTCGCCCTCGGTGCCGGAATCCTGCGCCTTGCCGCGCACCGTGAGATAGAGGCCGGACGACCGGAACACGAGCGTGACGGCCTGGTCGCGCACCACCAGATCCGCATGCCGACAGTGCGGTCGCGGCTGGCGCCGTCCGGGCCGACTTCGGCCTTCGGACGTCGTTCGACGACGACGTCGGACGCTTTGATGACTTCGTTGCGCTCGACGCCGCGGGCGAGCACCGCCACTTCGACGGTCTCCACGGCCGTGCCGGTGAAGCGCAGCTTGGCAGCCGGGGCATTGATGCCGTTGCCGACAGCGAAGCTGACGTCGAAGCGACCATTGCGCGCGTCGAAGCGTGCCGCGACCTGATCGAGCGTGCCGGTGTAAGCGGGGTCGAGCTGGATGTCCTGCACGTCGCGATCGAATGTCAGCGTCAGATTGGCGGCGTCGCCGAGACCATTGCGATGCTGCAGCGCCTGCGCAACCTGCGCCTCGATTTCCTTGCTCTCGATGCTGCGCGACAGCCGCGTCACCGAGATCGACTGCAACCCGCCGGTCTCGACGCCGATCACCTGATGGCTGCGCAGCGTGGCGATGATCTGTGCCGTCGTCAGCGTGCCCACGGTGCCGAGATCGGGCGCACGATAGATCGCGGTGCCTGCAGCCGGGCCGGCATTGTCGATGACGTCGCCGATCCGCACCACGTCGCTCGACACCGACACGTGGGGACGCAGCGTCGGCGCAACGATGGTGTCGTCGCGCTGGGCCTGGGCGAATGCCGCGGTGGCGGCGCAGGCGAGCAGGGCGGTCGCCGCGAGAAGGGAGCGTATGGCGTGAGTCATGATCATCCTCCTCAGCGGAACATGCCGGACGTGGATTGCAGCATCTGGTCGGCGGCGCTGATCACCTTGGCGTTCATCTCGTAGGCGCGCTGCGCGGCGATCAGGTCGG
>JAPLPC010000063.1:0-14745 GCA_026400425.1 Hyphomicrobiales bacterium
GGGTTGAGCCCGGATACGACGACCTTTACACGCACCTGGCCCGCACCGGGGTGCGGATCGGGCATCTCACCCACCCCGAGAACCTCGTGCGGCGCACCTTTCCGCTCGTACCAGACGGCTTTCATTGCAGCGTTCCCTCAAACATGAATTGGGCCGATCCTCACCGGACCGGCCCACACCTTATCAAACTGGATCGAAGTAGTGCATCTCCAGCAGGATGCAGCCCTTCTCTGAACGGAAAGGACCGTGCCAAGCTCCCGGCGGACGGCACGCATACGTGAACGGGGGATCGCCCGTGCCACCCTTGCCGGCCTTGTCGTTGCCGACCGTAAGATCGCCCTGCACCAAAAATACTTCTTCCCAGTATTCGTGCACGAAAGGCTCGGTGGTGTACACGCCCGGCGCGAAACGCAGCAGGCGGGTGCGGCTGCCCTTCTTGTTAGTCTCGTCGAGCGCGCCCGACAGGATCTTCTGCTGGATACCCGCAGGATAGCCGGTCGGCGTTTCCCAGCCCGACGACATGTCGATGGTGCGAAACTCATCGTGAATCTTGTTAACGGCCATGATGGTTGTCCTGATCTCGCAAGTTAAGCAACGGCGCGCGGCGCGGCGACGGGTTTGCCGCCGGTGGTGAGTTCGTCGGCAAGGTCATAGCTCGCCAAGGTCGCGCCGGCGAAAAAGATTTCATATTGCGAGTGGCGCGACGCGAATTCCGAACCGACGGCATCCCAGGCGAGCTTGTAGAACTTCACCTTGTCGACCGCACTGGCCGCCGGCGACTGCTGCGTCTTGCCGATCAGGGCGGCCAGTTCGGGATTCTCGAAATCCTTCACCGAGGACGGCAGCATGATCATGCCGCCGCCGGCGAGTTCGCGCAGCGTGTTGATGATCTTGGCATAGAGCTGCTGGGTCAGCACCTGCGCGCCGTACAGCAGCGCGCGATCGGGAACGAAATAGTCGCCGCGTCTGGTACCCTTGGCTTCCATGCCGAGCACGAAGGCTTCCACCATCGACACTTCGGCGGCGAGCTGGCCGAGCATTTCCTTGACCTGCGGAAAGCCGATCACGCCGTTGGTCTCGGCGGTGCGATGCGCGATGCCGATCAGGAAGCGCAGCTTCACCGACAGGCGGATCATTGCCTGATAGTTCTGATAGGCATGCGCCGGCGTCGCATGAAACTGCTTCTGGCACATCGCGATGTCCTGATCGATGAACACGCGGTCCCACGGCACCTTCACATCGTCGAAATACAGCACGGCATCGTTCTCGTCGAAGCGGCTGGCGAGCGGGTTGTCGAACACCGAAGTCGCCGACGCCTCGTAGGACTTCCGCGACAGGATCTTGAGACCCTTGGTGTTCATCGGAATGGCGAAGGACACAGCATATTTTTCATCACCGGGTGCAAGCGGCTGGATGCAGGTGACGAACACTTCATTGGCCATGATACCGCCGGTTGCCAGCATCTTGGCGCCGCGGATCACCAGACCGTCGGCGTCGCGCGAGACGACGCCGGCCGACAGAAACGGATCGGCCTGCTGTGCGGCGCTCTTCGAGCGATCGGCCTGCGGATTGATGATGACGTAAGTGAGATAGAGATCGTTGTCGCGGGCATAGCGATAGTAATCGGCCAATGCCTTGGCGCGCTCGGCATTATAGGCCTCGAACACGTCGAGGCCCATGAACATGCCGGCGATGCAGGACGCCACGTGATCCGGCGCGCGGCCCATGAAGCCGGCATGCAGTTCCGTCCAGGCTTCCAGGCCCTTGCGGCGCCTGGTCAGCGCATCATAGCTGCCGGGAAGTTCCCAGATGCGATTGGCGCGGGTGCCGGTTTCGGTTTCGAACGTCATCAGGTCGCGATTGTCCGGCGCGCTCTGGAAGTCGAACATCTTCCCGATCGACGCAACGGCGCCGCGGAACGCCGGATGGGTGGTGACATCCGTCACCAACTCGCCGTCGATGTAAACCTTGCGGCCGTCGCGGAGGCTGGCAATGTGCTGTTCGCCGGTCTTGATCATGCTGTTCCTTGACTAGTCCTGATTCAGTAATGTCAATTCTTAGTAGTGCCAATTCTTAGTAGTGCATGGGCAGCGGCCATTCCGGGCTGCGCTCGGCATCCTTGAGGCTGCGATAGGCCCCGCGGAAGAAAACCAACGGCTCGTTGGCCGGATAGGCCATGAATTTCACGACGCGGCCGACGAAGATGACATGATCGCCGCCGTCATATTGCGCGTAGGGCGCGCATTCGAAATGCGCGAGCGCGCCGGCAATCAGCGGCGCTGCCTCATGGCCGAGCGTGTGCTCGACCGCCTCCCACTTGTCGTCCAGTGCCCGCGCGAACTTGTTCGACAGATGCTCCTGGTCACGCCCGAGGATATTGACGGCGTAACCCCTGGCCTCGGTCATTGCCTGCAGGCTGAACGCCCTGCGATCGATGGAGAACAGGATCAGCGGCGGATCGACTGACACCGAGTTGAAGGAACTCATGGTCATTCCGACCGGACGCCCATTGACCCCCTCGGCCGTGATCACGGCCACGCCGGTGGCGAACTGCCCGAGTGCCTGGCGGAAGATGCGGGGATCCACATCCGCAGTCGCGCTCATCGACCTTCTCCTGAACGGAAGCGATTAGCTTTGATACAAAGCTATATTATCGAGCGATAGGACACTGTCAAGCATGGCAGGCTTGCTGGGGGAACGCCGATACCGAACTTGTTTGCTAGTAAGCCGCCAGCTATACGACTCTTAGGTGTGTGGGGACCTGATGGCTACAAAAAGCAGATCCAGGAAGATTCGAGCCGAACTGACCATTTCAAGACCGCAACTGATGGTCGATGGGTCCGATTTGGCTTTTCGCCAATTTCTGCACGATACACTGGCTTTTTCTGCACGGCTGCAAGCCGTTCGCGGGCAACTCGGCGCAGCGATCGGCCTGTCGGGCACGCAATATACCGTGCTGATCGCGATATCGCATTTGAGCGGCACCGACGAGAAGATCGGCGTCAACCAGGTCGCCGAGCATCTGCATTTCAGCGGCGCCTTCATCACCATCGAGATCAACAAGCTCGTCGCGGGCGGCCTCGTCGAGAAGGAGACCGATTCGGACGATCGCCGCCGGGTCATCCTCACCATCACGCCGAAGGCGCGCGCGTTGCTCAATGAATTGGCACCGATCCAGCGCCCGGTGAACGACATGTTGTTCCGGGCCATGTCGGCTGCCGATTTCGAGCGCAGCCGGAAGCTGATGGCGGATATGGTGGATGCCGCCGACGAGGCGATCCGGCTGCTGGATTACAACGCCCCGAAGGATTCGATGAAAAAGTAGCCCGGAGCCGCAGGATGGATCGACCGCCTGAGCGATCCCCATCTTGCGCACCGAGCCACTTCAATCGGCGGCCCTGAGCCGATAGCCGATGCCGGTTTCGGTCAGCACCAGTTGCGGACGCTCAGGGTCGAGCTCGATTTTCTGGCGCAGCTGTCGCACATAGACGCGCAGATATTGCGCATCCGTCAGTTCGTCCCATAGCTCCTTCAGCAGGAATCGATGGGTCAGCACCTTGCCGGCATGCTGCACCAGCACCCGCAGCAGGTCATATTCTTTCGGCGACAATTTCACCTCGCGCTCGCCGACCTTGACGATGCGGCGGACCAGATCGACCACCAGCTCGCCGGTCTTGAACAATGGCCGCTCGCCGTGAACCTGCAGCTGATGCCGCAGAGCGGCGCGCATGCGGGCGAGCAGTTCGTCCATGCCGAACGGCTTGGTCAGATAGTCATCGGCGCCGAGATCGAGGGCCTGCACCTTGCCGGCCTCGTCGCCGCGGCTCGACAGCACCACGATGGGCACGCTGTCGTTGCGGGCACGGATCATCTGCAGCAGGTCGTGGCCCTGGATGTCCGGCAATCCGAGATCGAGAATGATCAGCGCGGGCGCCTCGGCCAGCTTCTCCAGCGCCAGCTTGCCGTTGCTGGCCTCGATGATGTCGTAGCCCTGGGTGCTGAGGCCCATGCGCAACAATTTTCGAATCGGCGGCTCGTCGTCGATCACCAGAACCTTGATGGCTGAGGCATTCATGCGGCGGTATCCAAAGCTTCGGATGCCGGCGGCACCGGCAGGCGGATGGTGAGCATGGCACCCGGCCGGTCGGCGCGGTTGGCTGCGGTGATGGTGCCATGCATGGCTTCGATGAAGCCACGCGAAATCGCCAGGCCGAGCCCGGTTCCGGCGCGGACATGGTCGCCTTTGTTGGCACGATAGAACTTGTCGAACACCTGTTCGAGATCGGTCGCCGGAATTCCGGCGCCTTCGTCCATGACCTGCAGCACCACGCTATCGTCCTGACATGCGGTACGGATGGTGATGGTGGTATGCGTCGGTGCGTATTTGGCGGCGTTGTCCAGGAGGTTGAACAGCACCTGCTCGAACCGCACGGCGTCGAGCTTGAGCATCGGCAGATCGGGGGCGAGATCGAGCACGACGCGGTGCTGGCCGAGAATCTTGCCGGCGCGACGCAGCGCGCTGCCGACGATTTCGCCCGGGTCGAGCAAGGCGGCGTTCGGGGCTATCGCCCCGGATTCCAGCCGCGTCATGTCGAGCAGATTGGCGATGAAACGATTGAGCCGCTCGGATTCGTCGATCACCGTGGTGAGAAGTTCGGCACGCTCGGCTTCGCCGAGCTGCGGCGACAGGTCACGCAGGGTGGAGGCGGCGCCGAGCACCGCGGCCAGCGGCGTCTTCAGATCGTGCGAGATCGAGGTCAGCAGCGCCGCGCGCAGGCGATCGGACTCGATGCTGCGCTCGGCACGGTCCATGTCCTCGACCAGTTGCACGCGCTCGATGGCGAGCGCGCTCTGATCCACCAGCGCATCGAGCAGACGGCGCTGATCGGGCGTGAGCAACGGCCCGGTGCGGTCGTCATCGATGCCGATCACGCCGATCGGTCCGCGGCCGGTGCGCATCGGCAGGAACAGGCGCTTGGCGCCCGGCAATGTATCGGAACCGCGGCCCGCCGGCCGATCGTTGCTCCAGGCCCAGTTGGCAGCGGCGAGGTCGGCCTGGTCGAGTTCGTCCTCGGGTGGATAGCCGGTCGTGACGGTGATGACGCCGTGTTCCGGCAGCAGCAGTACCACCCGGACACGCAGCATCAGCGCGATCTGATAGGCGGAGGCCCATAGCACGTCGTCGAGCGTGGCCGTGCCCGTCAGCTTGCGACTGAACGCATACAGCGATTCCGTGGTGCGCACCCGACCAAATGCGGAGACCGCCTGGGCGCGCACCCGTGCCGCCAGGTTTGAGACCAGCACCGCCACCAGCATGAAAAAGAAGAACGCCGCGATATTGGTCGGATCGGCGATGGTGAATGTGTAGACCGGCGGCAGGAAGAAGAAGTTGTAGGCGAGCGAGCCGACCACGCTGGCCAGCAGCGACGGCCCCAGCCCGAAACGCACCGCGATGCCGACGACTGCCGTCATGAACACCAGATCGACGTTCTCGATGCCGAAGATCGGATACAACAGGACCGCGATGCCGAGCGCGACGGCCGTGATGGCCAAAGAGAACAGATAGGGCTTTGGATCGAACGGCTCGACCCTGTCGGTCAGCTGCGCGCGCGTGGCAGCCGGCTCGACGGGCAAGGCATCGCCGGCCATGACAGGCACGCTGATCGGGCCGGAGCGGCGCACCAGATCATGCACCACCGAGCCCCGCAACAGTTCGAACAGCCAGGAGCGCGAGGCTTTGCCGATCACGATCTGGGTGACGTTGTTGGCGCGGGCATAGATCAGCAGATCGTCGGCGATCCGGCGCGCCGTGGCAGGAATGGTCAGCACTTCGGCGCCGAGCGCTTCGGCCAGCCGCAGCGTGTCGGCGAGCCGGTCACGCTCCTGCTCGGAGAATTGCAGGCTGCGCCGCGTCTCGATGCTGACGGCGATCCACGGCGCGTGAAGCCGATCCGCGAGGCGTTTGGTATAGCGGACCAGCCCGGCCGCGCGCTGGTCCTCGTTGATGCAGACGAGAATGCGTTCGCCCGCCGCCCATGGGCCGGCGATGGCGTTGGCCTGCATATGCGTCAGCAGTTGCTCGTCGACGCGATCTGCCGTGCGGCGCAATGCGAGTTCGCGCAACGCCGTGAGGTTGCCGGGCGAGAAATAATGCTCGAGCGCACGTTCGGCTTGCTTCGGCACATAGACCTTGCCGTCCTTCAGCCGCTGGATCAGATCGTCCGGCGTCAGATCGATCAGCTCGATGGCATCGGCGCGATCGAACACCGAATCCGGCACCGTCTCGCGCACGCGGACATGGGTGATCTGCGCCACCACGTCGTTGAGGCTTTCGATATGCTGGATGTTGACGGCGGTGTAGACGTCGATGCCGGCGGCGAGCAGCTCGGCGACGTCGAGATAGCGCTTGGGGTGACGCGAGCCCGGTGCGTTGGTGTGCGCGAGTTCATCGACCAGCACGATGCCGGGACGGCGGGCGAGGATGGCGTCGAGATCCATCTCGTCGAGGGTCTGCCCCTTATGCGCGATGCTCCGCCGCGGAATCACCTCAAGCCCGACCAGCAAAGCTTCGGTTTCGGCGCGGCCGTGGGTCTCCACCACACCGACCACCACGTCGATTCCGGCCTTGCGCTTGGCATGCGCGCTCTGCAGCATCTCATAGGTCTTGCCGACGCCGGGGGCGGCACCGACAAAGATCTTCAGCCGCCCGGCCACATCCTCCTCGCGCCTTGCTGCATCCAGCAAGGCTTCCGGTGAAGGGCGTTGGTCGGGGTCGCGGCTTTGATGTGCCATAAGACGATATATAGTCTCCGCGTTGCAGGCGGCCTAGTCTTGCGGATGTTGCAGGTATTGTAGGTGTTGCAGGTGGGCAAAGCGTTAGCGTGCGCACCACGACGTCACTTCGCCGCGTCCAGCGCCAGATTCAATGCCAGGACATTGACGCGCGGCTCGCCCAGCAGGCCTAGCAGCCTGCCTTCGGTGTTCGCGCTGACCAACGCCCGCACCCGATCCTCGGGCAGGCCGCGCGCCTTGGCCACGCGCGGCAGCTGGAACAGAGCGGCCTCCGGCGAAATGTGCGGATCTAGACCGCTGGCCGAGGTGGTAACGAGCTCGACCGGCACCGGCATCGACGGATTTTCCGCTTTCAGCTTCTCCGCATCTTCCTCGATGCGATCGCTGGGCGCCTTGCTGGTCGGGCCGAGATTGGAGCCCATCGAATTCACGGCATTATAAGGCTGCGGCACCGTCTTGGTGGCATCCTGCGGATCGGTGCCGGTGGTCGCCGACGGACGGCCGTGGAAATAGGTGTCACCCTTGAATTCCTGGCCCATCAGCGACGAGCCGATCACCTTGCCGTCCTTCTCGATCAGGCTGCCTGCGGCCTGCGCGGGGAAGATGGCGCCGCCGATGCCGGTCATCGCCAAGGGATAGGCAAGGCCGGTGATGGCGGCGAGCACAACGAATACGACGATCGCGGGACGAAGTTGGTTCAACATGATGGGTCTCCTCAGACCAGGCCAAGCGCGGAGATCGCGAGATCGATGATCTTGATGCCGACGAACGGGACGATGATGCCGCCGAGCCCGTAGACGAGCAGGTTACGGCCGAGCAGCGCGCCGGCGCCGATCGGGCGGTAGGCGACGCCTTTCAGGGCCAGCGGAATCAACGCGATGATGATCACCGCATTGAAGATGATGGCCGACAGGATGGCGCTCTGCGGGCTGGCTTGAAGATGATGGCCGACAGGATGGCGCTCTGCGGGCTGGCGAGCCCCATGACGTTGAGCGCGCCGAGCTGCGGATAGAAGGCCAGGAAGATGGCGGGGATGATGGCGAAGTATTTCGCCACGTCGTTGGCGATGGAGAAGGTCGTCAACGCACCGCGCGTCATCAGCAACTGCTTGCCGATTTCCACCACCTCGATCAGCTTGGTCGGGTTGCTGTCGAGATCGACCATGTTGCCGGCCTCGCGTGCGGCTTGCGTGCCGGTATTCATGGCGACGCCGACATCGGCCTGCGCGAGCGCCGGCGCGTCATTGGTGCCGTCGCCGCACATGGCCACCAGCTTGCCCTTGGCCTGCTCGTCGCGGATCAGCTTAAGCTTGTCCTCGGGCGTCGCCTGCGCCAGGAAATCATCGACGCCGGCTTCCGCCGCGATGGCCGCAGCCGTCATCGGATTGTCGCCGGTGATCATGATGGTGCGGATGCCCATCTGGCGCAGTTCGGCGAAGCGCTCGCGGATGCCGCCTTTGACGATGTCCTTGAGATAGATGACGCCGAGCAACTTGCCGTCGCGCACCACGCCGAGCGGCGTGCCGCCGGCCTTCGCCACTTTATCGGCGATGGTTTGCAACTCGCGGGCGGCCGGCGACAGATTTGCCGGCTGCAGCGCGCGTGCCGTGTTTCCCGACGACGCCGTCGCCATGTCGGTGCCGCCGACGAAAGCTAGGATCGAATCCACGGCGCCCTTGCGCACGGAGCTACCCGACGCATCGATGCCGCTCATGCGGGTCTGCGCCGTGAACGGCACGAAGGTGGCGCCGAGCTCGGCCATGTCGCGGCCGCGGATGCCGTATTTCTCTTTCGCCAGCACGACGATGGAGCGGCCTTCCGGGGTTTCATCGGCCAGTGACGCCAGCTGCGCCGCATCGGCCAGTTCCTGCTCGGTGACACCACGCAGCGGGCGGAACGCCGTCGCCTGGCGATTGCCGAGCGTGATGGTGCCCGTCTTGTCGAGCAGCAGCGTATCGACGTCGCCGGCGGCTTCTACCGCGCGGCCGGACATCGCCAGCACGTTGAACCGCACCAGCCGATCCATGCCGGCGATGCCGATCGCCGACAATAGCGCGCCGATGGTGGTCGGGATCAATGTCACGAACAGCGCCACCAACACCACCACCGAAATGGTGCCACCCGCATAGGCGGCGTAGCTCGGGATCGTCACCGTCGCGAAGACGAAGATGATGGTGAGGCCGAGCAACAGGATGTTGAGCGCAATTTCGTTCGGCGTCTTCTGCCGTTCGGCGCCTTCCACCAGCTTGATCATGCGATCGATGAAGGTGGAGCCCTGCGCCGCCGTGATGCGAACGCGGATCCAGTCCGACAACACCTGCGTGCCGCCGGTGACGGCCGAGCGATCGCCGCCGGATTCGCGGATCACGGGGGCGGATTCGCCGGTGATGGCGGCTTCGTTCACCGAGGCCACGCCCTCGATGACTTCGCCATCGGACGGGATGAGATCGCCGGCCTCGACCAGCACGATGTCACCCACCTTCAGCGTCGTGCCGGCTACCATGCGATAGCTATGATCGCTGCTATCGTTGCCGGTCAAAAGCTTGGCCTGGCTTTCGGTCCGCGTCTTCTTCAGCGTCTCCGCCTGCGCCTTGCCGCGGCCTTCGGCCACCGCTTCGGCAAAATTGGCGAACAGCACGGTGAACCACAGCCACAGGATGATCTGGAAGGTGAAGGCGATATCCTCACCACCCGTCATTAGATTCTTGACGAAGATGACGGTGGTGAGCGCCGCGACGACCTCGACCACGAACATCACCGGGCTTTTGATCATCAAGCGCGGATCGAGCTTCTTGAAGGAGGCTGCGATGGCGGGGAAGACGATCTTCGGATCGAGCAAAGCCGAGCTGGTGCCGCGCTTCTGTGTTTTGATGGTATCCATTGCGATTGCTCCGATCAGAACAGGTTGCCGGAGATCATGGCGAGGTGCTCGACGATCGGCCCCAGCGCCAACGCCGGGAAGAAGGTGAGACCGCCGATGATCAGGATGACGCCGATGACCAGGCCAACGAACAGGCCGCCGGTGGTCGGCAGCGTGCCCGATGAAGCCGCGATCGATTTTTTCTCGACGAGAGAACCGGCCATCGCCATCGCCGGAACGATCATGAAGAAGCGACCGACCAGCATCGAAAGCGCGAGCGTCAGATTGTAGAAGAACGTATTGCCGGTGAGGCCGCCAAAGGCCGAGCCGTTATTGCCGGTGGCCGAGGTGAACGCGTACAGCACTTCACTGAAGCCGTGCGGGCCGGCATTGGCCATCGACGCCACCGCCGACGGCAGCACCACGGCCACCGCGGTCCAGCCGAGATACATCAGCGGCAGCACGAGAATGGCGAGCATCGCCATCTTCACCTCGCGCGCCTCGATCTTCTTGCCGACATATTCGGGCGTCCGCCCGACCATCAGACCGGCGACGAAGATCGCCAGCACGACGAACACCAGCATGCCATACAGGCCCGCACCGACGCCGCCGACGATGATCTCGCCGAGCTGCATGTTGATCAGCGGGATCATGCCGCCGAGCGCGGTGAACGAGTCGTGCATCGCATTGACGGCACCGCAGGATGCCGCGGTGGTGATGACCGCGAACAGGGCCGAGGCGACGATGCCGAAGCGTGTCTCCTTGCCTTCCATGTTGCCGCCGCTGAGACCGAGCGCCTGCAGCGTCGTGGTGCCCGATGCTTCCGCCCAATAGGTGATGGCAACGCCGGCGACGAACAGCACACCCATGACCGCCAGAATGGCCCAGCCCTGTCGGGGATTGCCGACCATACGGCCGAACACATTGGTCAAGGCTGCGCCGATGGTGAAGATCGAGAGCATCTGCACGAAGTTCGACAGCGCGGTCGGATTCTCGAACGGATGCGCCGCATTGGCATTGAAGAAGCCGCCGCCATTGGTGCCGAGCATCTTGATCGCCACCTGGGACGCCACCGGTCCGACGGCGATGCTCTGCTTGGCGCCTTCCAGCGTGCTCGCATCCACATAGGCGCCAAGCGTCTGCGGCATGCCCTGCCAGATCAGGAGCAGGGTGAACACGACGGCAATCGGCAGCAGCACATAAAGCGTCACGCGGGTGAGATCGACCCAGAAATTGCCGAGGGTTCGCATCGAGGACCGTGCGAAGCCGCGGATCAAGGCGACGGCGAGCGCAATGCCGGTCGCGGCAGACAGAAAGTTCTGCACCGTCAGACCCAGCATCTGGCTGAAATAGGACAGCGTGCTTTCGCCACCGTAGTTCTGCCAGTTGGTGTTGGTGACGAAACTGACTGCGGTGTTGAAGGCGAGATCCGAAGCCACGGCCGACTGGCCTTGCGGATTGAGCGGCAACACGTCCTGCAGGCGCAGCAGCGAATAAAGGAACACGAGGCCGACGACCTGCAACAGCAACATGCCGACCGTATAAGAGAGCCAATGCTGCTCGCGCTTGGCATCGACGCCGGACAGCCAGTAGATGCCAGCCTCGACCGGCCGCAGCACCGGCGACAGCAGCGTCCGCTCGCCATTGAACACGCGTGTCATGTAGCCGCCGAGCGGCTTCGTCAGCACCAGAATCACCGCGCAGAACAGCGCGATCTGAATCCATCCGATGAGTGTCATTGTTGTTGACCTTGTAACATCAGCTCAGAACCGCTCAGGACGGAGCAGCGCGTAAGTGAGATAGATGAGGAGAGCAGCCGAGACGGCGCCGGCGAGCGTATAGTCAAAGATCATGGTCCATCTCCTCACAGCCGCTCGCAGGCATAGGCGTAGCCCAGCGTGAGCACGAAGAAGCCGAGCCCGAGGCCCAGCATGACGACGTCCAGCATGGAAAGCTCCTGACGTACTGGCACTGGACGCAAAACCTGCGCCCGATGCTCGATCAGGTGCCATCCGGCCCGTAGGTTTTCGAGAGGTGGGAAACCACGAACTTATAGGAATCCCATAAAGACGCGTCGGGCATCGAGGACGCTTGATTATGCCGCGTTTATGTCTTCGGCATCCGCACCGCCTCGTATTCCAATGCCGGATTGAGCCACTGTGATGCGGCGGCCGCTCGACGGCCGTGCTGCTCGTGGAGCTTTCCGCATGTTGCGCCTTTCAGATCTTCACATCACCGCATCGTCTCGTGCATCGAACCGCGCGCCGCTCGATGCCGATCGTTTCACGGCCATGTGCCTCGCCCACTGCAGGCGCCTGCCGGCGATGCGTCGCACCGCCGAAGCACAGCGCCTCGATCGCCTCGTTGCGGCTGGCGCATGGACGGAGGCAGCATTGGCCTTGATCGCGATCGAACTCCCGGCCTGGCACTTGCGTCGCCTGGCCTACGACGACGGCGAATGGCACTGCGCGCTATCGACCGAACGCCATATGCCCGACTGGCTCGACGATGCCGTCGAGACGCATGATGCCGATATGGCCGTTGCCATCATGGACGCATTCCGCAGCGTCGCCGCGCGCGGCAGCACCCCGCATCTGACGGAGGTTTCCAACCGCAGCGATCAGCGTTCCGAATTCACGCCGATGCTGTGCGAGAACTACTGCTAGCCCGGCGGCTTTCGGCTATGCTCGGCGAAAATCGCGCCAGCAGAGCCGGAGAAGACTGTGACGATGGGGAAGCCGGCTTTCGTGGCCGTGGATTGGGGCACCAGCAGTTTTCGCGGCTGGCTGATGGCCGCCGATGGCGATGTGATCGCTGAGACGCGCGGCTCCGAGGGGATGTTGCACTGTGCCGCCACCGGCTTTGCGCCGGTGCTGATACATCACCTGGCAAAGCTCGGCGCAACGGCTGCCCTGCCGGTGCTGATTTGCGGCATGGCCGGCGCCAGGCAAGGCTGGATCGAAGCACCCTATCTTCGCACACCGACGCGGCTCGATGCCTTGCATGACGGCGCCCAACGCGTCGATACGTCGGGCGATGTGCGCATCCTGCCCGGTATCGCGCAGGCCGATGCAGCTGCGCCCGATGTAATGCGCGGCGAGGAAACGCAACTGCTCGGCGTGACCGAGCCCGACTTCACCGGCATGGTCTGCATTCCCGGCACCCACAGCAAGTGGGTGCGCCTCGCGAGCGGCAGCGTCGTGTCGTTCACGACCTACATGACCGGAGAGCTGTTCTCGATTCTCGGTGAGCACAGCATCCTGAAACACGCCATCGACCGCGAGACGGAATCGCCCGATGCCGATGCGGCATTTCGCGACGGGCTGCTGCGCGCACGTGATGCCAGGGCGGGCCTCATGGGTGAGCTGTTCAGCCTGCGCGCCGCGCAACTGCTCGGCTTTCAACAGCTGGCTGATGGCGCAGCGCGGCTGTCAGGCTTGCTGATCGGCACCGAGATCGCAGACGCCCAATCGCGTTACGGCACGCAATGTCCGGTTCGCCTAATTGGCGCCGGCAGACTCGGGCAGGTTTATGCGGACGCACTGACGCAGTCCGGGTTCGACATCACCAGCATCGATGCCGAACGCGCGTCGCAACGCGGCCTCGCCAGAGCCGCCATCCATTTGTGGGGACATCAGTTCGCATGACTTATCCTGTTGCCGTGCCATGGCCCCACGTGAAGCGCCCGCTCGTCGCCATCCTGCGCGGCGTCAAGCCCGATGAGGTCGAGGCCATCGTCGAGACGCTGATCGACACCGGCTATGAGATGATCGAGGTGCCGTTGAACTCGCCCGATCCGTTCGACTCCATCGCGCGGATCTGCAAGCGGTTTGGCGGCGATGCGCTGATCGGCGCCGGCACGGTGCTGACCGCCGACTATTGCGCCCGCGTTGCCGACAGTGGCGGACGGCTGATGGTCAGTCCCAATGTCGATGTCGACGTGCTGGCCATAGCCGCACGCCGCGGCATGGTCACGATGCCCGGCGTGTTCTCACCGACCGAAGCCTTCCTGGCGCTGCATGCCGGCGCGTCCGCGTTGAAGTTTTTTCCGGCCTCGATTCTCGGCCCGTCCGGCATCGCCGCCATCCGTGCAGTGCTGCCCGCAGATACCGTGGTCGGCGCCGTCGGCGGCGTGTCCGACCAGAATTTTTCCGATTACATCAAAGCCGGCGTGCAGGCCTTCGGCCTCGGCAGCAGCCTGTACAAGCCCGGCATGAGCGCCGCCGAGGTCAAGGCCACGGCGCAGGCGTCCATCGCGGCCTATGATCGGGCAGTGGCGCGATGATTACATGCGTGCTGCCCGCAATCATGTCGATGAACAGCAGTGCTTCCTGTCAGCCCACCATCGGTCGATCATCTAGCCGCGCTCGATCGCAAATTAGATGAGGCTTGGAATGTCTGCCTGCATCAGCGATCGTGAAGAAAAGCCGGTCTTTTGCCGAGATGGTCGGTCATACGGATGAACCCTCCTCAACCGAGATCGTGGATGACCGGTCGCAAACCCTCGGGCGTGATGTCGAGCGTCGCAACCGTGATGGGCAACCGGAAACGGCGCCGACCCGCGCTGCCGGGGTTCAGGAAAAGCACCCCACCCACCGTCTCGATTTTCGGCACATGGGAATGACCGCAGACGACGATGTCGATGCCGAGCGCCGCGGGATCGATCCGCAGTGTCTTGAGATCATGCAGCACGTAGATGGACTGGTCTGCAAGCCGAAGCGCTGCGGTGTCGGGGTAAACATTCGCCCATCCGGCCGTGTCCACGTTTCCCTTGATCGCTGTGACCGGTGCGATGAGGCGAAGGGCTTCGATGATGCTTGGACAACCGATGTCACCACCGTGGATGATATGATCGACGCCGGCCAAGCAACGCTCAGCTTGTGGCCTCAGGAGGCCGTGCGTGTCGGATATGATCCCGATCCGGTGGCTCATGAAACGGGGTTCAGCTGAGCAACGCGGCGACGTCGCGAGATCGCCTTTGTGATGCAACCGGCTCGGCAGATGGCGGCACCTTGAAGCGGGCCATGTCGCGGACCGGAGGCAGGCCGAACATGCGTGCGTATTCGCGGCTGAACTGCGATGCGCTCTCATAGC
>JAPLPC010000063.1:14774-18965 GCA_026400425.1 Hyphomicrobiales bacterium
GCCGTCGCGCCTTCAGCAGGCGGAGCCGGTTCTGATACTGGATCGGGGTCATCGCCGTGATGCCCTTGAAGTTCCGGTAGAACGACGCGACGCTCATCCCCGTCAACTCCGCGAGCGGCTCGACACGAAACGGTTCGGCGTAGTGGGCGCGAATCCAGTCGATCGCGCGGCGGACATGCGCAAGCCGACTGTCGGCACCCGCGATCTGGCGCAGCATATCGCCCTGCGGGCCTTGCAGAACGCGAAACAGGATTTCGCGCTCAATCATCGGCGCCAGGGTCGCCGACTCTTCGGGACGGTCCATCAGGCGCATCATCCGCAGCCAGGCATCGGTCAAGTCCGGCGTAACCGGCGAGACCGAGAACCGAGGCGGCTGCTCCGCCGGAGCAAGCTTCGGGTGATCGACCAGCAGTGCCGCGATGACAGCGGTGTCCAATGTCAGGCTGATCGCAAGATCAGGAAGCAACGGCTTCTCCGGCCGAACCTGACAGATCGCCGGCAAATCGACCGGTATCAGACAGTAGGATCCCGGCTCGAAACGAAGCAACCGGTCGCCAATCGACAGGTTCTTGGATCCCTGCAGGACCAGGTGGAGCATCGGCTCGTACACCTGGTCGGAACAGGCTTCGGCCCTGACCATCGACACGCGCGGCAATCCTGTCGCGGTCCATTTGTCCCCTGCCCGCATCACGATCGCGCGCAGTTCGTCCATGGCATCTATCATGTTCAGACTATGCGCCTGGGATCCTTGCCCGGCAACCTTTTGAGAGGAATAGGCAAGCAATCGCGAGAAACCGGCACGCGGTGCGCGGTTTGAAGGACCAAATCAGCAGTGTCGGTGAGGCCATGCGGCTTCAGGCACATTCGCTGAACGGGAAAACTGATCTCATGAAACTTTCGAGAAAAATCGCCGTCGTGACCGGCGCATCAAGCGGCATCGGTGCCGGCATCGCCAAAGCGCTGGGCGCCGCGGGTGCAACCGTCATCGTGAATTATGTTAGCAGCCAGAAGGGCGCAGACGCCGTCGTCGCGGCGATCGAAGCCAAGGGTGGCAAGGCCGTCGCTGTACAGGGGGACATGAGCAAGTCCGCCGACGTCATTCGGCTGTTCGAGAAGGTGAAGGCCGATCACGGCAAGCTCGACGTGCTGGTGAACAATGCAGGCCTCGCGGTATTCGAGATGGTCGCCGACCTCACCGAGGACGCTTTTCACAAGCAATTCAATGTCAATGTTCTCGGCTACTTTCTGACGATCCGCGAAGCACTGAAGCTGTTTGGCGATGCCGGCGGCAGCATCATCAATATCAGCTCGATCCTGAGCACCGACCCTTATCTGGCGTCCAGCGTCTACGCGGCAACCAAAGGCGCCGTGGACACCATGACATTCGCACTGGCGCGCGAACTCGGACCGCGCAAGATCCGCGTCAACTCGATCCTGCCGGGCCACACCAACACCCCCGCCACTGTCGGCGCGTTCGTCGGCGAGCTCGGCGAAAAAGTGCTGGCGGGCACGCCGCTCGGCCGTTTCGGCGAACCCGAGGACATCGCGCCGGTCGCGGTCTTCCTGGCGTCGGAATATTCACACTGGGTTACTGGTGAGTCGCTCCGCGCCGCCGGCGGCGTCCGCGGCGTCGGTTACTGATCGCCTAGCCCTACCCTGCCCGGATCGATCGGCACGGCGTCCGATCGAAAGACCCGACGCCGTACCGGGCGGTGGTGGATCTGGAGCAATAATTGACGTTGAGCCAAGTTCGATGTCTCGAAAGATGTGTGCCAGCCGTCGGTACGAAGCGGGCAGCGCTCAGCCACAAAGCTCGCTTATTTCCTTTAGAACAATGTCTTAAAGGGGGTGTGGTGCCCAGGAAAGGACTCGAACCTTCACGGCCGTTAAGCCACTGGCACCTGAAGCCAGCGCGTCTACCAATTCCGCCACCTGGGCACGTGCGAGGCACGTGGCGCGGTGTGTAGGGGGCCGTTACGCACTTGTCAAATTGCTTTGTGCAATTCCTTTCCGCTGTACAGGTCTGGCGCGTTGGCGTATCGCGAAACGGTCCAATCGACCGCATTTCACCGCCCGACTTACGCAAGGAACTGACCCCATGGCTGCCCTCGACACCCTCGTCACGGTTTTCGGCGGATCCGGCTTCGTGGGACGTCATGTGGTGCGCGCGCTGGCCAAGCGCGACTACCGGATTCGCGTCGCCGTGCGTCGCCCGGAGCTCGCCGGCCATCTGCAGCCGCTCGGGCGGGTCGGGCAAATTCACGCCGTGCAGGCCAATCTACGCCATCCCGGCTCCATCAAGGCGGCCATGCGCGATGCCAGCGTGGTGATCAATCTGGTCGGCATCCTCACCGAGAGCGGCGCGCAAAAGTTCAACGCGGTGCAGGCGGGCGGCGCCGGCGCCATTGCCCAGGCGGCCGCCGAGATCGGCGCCCGGATGGTGCATGTGTCGGCGATCGGCGCCGATGCCGATGCGGCGTCGGGTTATAGCCGTACCAAGGCCGCCGGCGAGCAGAACGTGCTCGCTGCGGTGCCATCGGCCTCGATCCTGCGCCCGTCACTGGTGTTCGGGCCGGAAGACAGCCTCACCAACCGCTTCGCCTCGCTGGCCCGCATGGCGCCCGTCATGCCGGTGTTCGGCGCGGACACCAAAATGCAGCCGGTGTTCGTCGGCGATGTCGCCGAAGCCGTGGCCGATGCGGCGGATGGCAAGACCAAGCCAGGAGCCGTCTATGAGCTCGGCGGGCCGGAAGTGATGACCATGCGCGAGATCGTCGAACTCGTGCTCAAGACCATCGAGCGCAAGCGCATGATCGTGCCGGTGCCGATGGGCATCGCCAAGCTAAAATCCCATATCCTGCAATTCGCGCCGGGCGACTTCAAGCTGACGCCGGATCAGGTGGCGATGCTCGGCATCGACAATGTCGTCTCCAATGCCGCCAAGGCCGCCGGGCTGACCCTGGAGGGCCTCGGCATCGCGCCGGATTCGATGGAAGCCATCATCCCGCAATATCTCTGGCGTTTCCGCGCCACCGGCCAGTTCGCGCATAACGGCTCGAACTGAACGGCGTAAACTCCAAATGAAAAGCCTGCAGCGACCGCTGCAGGCTTTCTTTCGTAATGGGGCCGCTTCCGCGCGGCCGCAGCATCTGCCGCAACAGCGACGCCAGACTTCACGCCAGATCGAGCTTCGATGCGACCGTGGCATCGGCGTTGAGCTTGTAGATGATCGGCGCGCCGGTACCGAGTTCGCGGGCCAGGATTCCCTCCGGCGTCAGCTTTTCCAGCACCATGATCAGCGCGCGCAGCGAATTGCCATGGGCCGCCACCAGCGTGCGCTCGCCGCGCAGCACGCCGGGCAGGATCTCCTGCACGTAATAAGGCAGGGTGCGCGCCAGTGTGTCCTTCAGGCTCTCGCCACCGGGCGGCGGCACGTCATAGGAGCGGCGCCAGATATGCACCTGCTCTTCGCCCCACTTCTCACGGGCGTCGTCCTTGTTGAGGCCGGACAGATCGCCGTAGTCGCGCTCGTTGAGGGCGAGATTCTTCGTCACCGGAATGCCGGTCTGGCCCATCTCTTCCAGCGCCAGTCGCAGCGTGTGCTGCGCCCGCGTCAGATCCGAGGTGAAGGCCTTATCGAAAGTCAGACCCTGCGCCTTGAGCTTGCGGCCGGCTTCCTTGGCTTCGGCGATGCCTTTCTCGGTGAGATCCGGGTCTTTCCAGCCGGTGAACAGGTTCTTCAAATTCCAGTCGCTCTGGCCGTGGCGGACGAGCACGAGAAGACGGTCGGTCATCGCAGGTTCCGTTGCTGTTTCTTCTTCAGGTTTCACCCAGGCCGAGGACATCGGCCATCGAATAGTGTCCGGGCTTCTTGCCATGCGCCCACATCGCCGCCTTCAGCGCGCCATGGGCGAAGATCATGCGATCCTCGGCCTGGTGCGTCAGCTCGATGCGTTCATGCGGGCCAGCAAAGATCACAGTATGCTCGCCGGCAACAGTGCCACCGCGCAGCGACGCGAAGCCGATATCGCCGGCCTTGCGTGCACCGGTGATGCCATCACGGCCACGCGCCGAATGTGTGTCGAGCGCCACGCCGCGGCCATCCGCCGCCGCCTGGCCGAGCATGAATGCGGTACCCGACGGCGCGTCGATCTTGGCCTTGTGATGCATTTCGAGGACTTCGATGTCGAA
>JAPLPC010000229.1 GCA_026400425.1 Hyphomicrobiales bacterium
GATTGATCAATTTCTGCGGAAAATCTGCTCGCATTGTTGATGGACATACTCGACTAGGTGTTGCCGCCGGCGACGTTGCCTGCATTATCTGGCCGCTGCTGTGCGGGCTCGCCAAGGCGAAGTACTATCTTTTGACATGCAAGCCGCTTTCTGGATCGGAAGCGGAGCGTATCGGACTAGTTTCATTGTGTGTCGAAGATGCCGAACTTCAGAAGATTGCACTGGAAACAGCCGAAGATCTGGCGGCTGGGGCACAGAGCGCGATCCGTTGGACGAAGTATGCCTTGAACAATTGGCTTCGCGTCAACGGCCCACTGTTCGATACCTCCACAGCGCTGGAGATACTCGGTTTTACAGGCCACGAAGCACGCGAAGGTCTCGCGTCGCACCTCGAGAAGCGCAAACCAGTATTCCCACCGGATTGTCCAATCTGATTCGATCGAGATGAGCACAAAGAGGGCCGGTTCATCCGACCCTCTTTATAAAGTCACAGATTCGCAAGTTTCGCACGCAGGTGTTCGACCGCCTCGGGGTTCGCCAATGCAGAAAGATCGCCTGGATCTTCGTTTGCGAGAACCGCGCGAAGCACCCGGCGCATGATCTTCATGTTCCGTGTGCGCGGTAGGTCCTCGAGGAATAGAATTGTTTCCGGGCGATACGAAGCGCCCATGCCCGATACGATGGCAGATGAGAGCTGAGCCACGAGGCTAGAATTGCCCTCAACTTCCGGCATCAGAACGCAAGCACATACGATCGCCGATCCTTTGATCGCATGTGGAATTCCGAACACTGCAGCCTCCGCTAATTTTCCAGTTGCGATCAAAATTCCTTCAAGCTCTGCTGGACCGGTGCGTTTTCCCGATATCTTGATGGTATCGTCAGAACGGCCCAGGCTGTAATATAATCCATCCGCCTTGCGCACCGCGAAGTCGCCGTGGACCCATACTCCAGAGATAGTACTCCAATAGCTCTCAATGTACCGGTCGTCCGCCTTCCAAAGACCCTTCGTTAATCCAATCGAGGAATGACGTAACACCAGTTCGCCGACGACCCCATCCGGCACTCGCGCGCCGCTGAGATCGACGATGTCAGCTCCTACGCCAAGCGCAGGTCGTGAAAACGAGCCGGGATTCATCGGGTGATTTGGGGTTCCGGTAAATATGCACCCCCCGACCTCAGTCCCGCCAGAGATATTGATGATCGGGATTTTCTTTTTGCAGACATGCTCGAAGAACCACATCCAAGGCGCGGTGGTCCATGCTTCGCCACCTGATGCCGTCATCCTCAGGCTAGAGAGGTCGTATGTTTCGACCTCGTCGCCATAGCGCATCAAACTGCGCACAATAGTCGGCGACACGCCAAGATATGTAACCTTGTAATCGGCGATAAGACGCCAGAACCGCCCAGTGTCCGGGTAGTCAGGCGTTCCTTCCGCGATCAGCAGGCTGCCGCCGGCGAAGCTTGGGATGCAGGCGCACATCGCGCCGACCATCCAGCCCATATCACTAAAAAAGAAGAAGCGATCGTCGGGCTTGAAGTCACCGCAGATGATCATATCGCGCGTCACCATCGAGCCAATGAAGCCGATATGCGTCCAGACACATCCCTTAGGCTCACCCGTCGTACCCGATGTGTAAAGTAGGATCGCCGGATCCTCAGCCTGCATCTCGGCTGTAGCCATCATCGAACCGGTGGATTCGAGCACATCATGCCACCAGCGGTCGCGGCCACTTTGCATCGGCGTTTCGATTTCAATACCGTCTCGCCGGGCCACGATTACGTGCTTCACCGAAGGTGCGTGTTCTAACGCCGTGTCCAACACGGATTTGAGGGCACCCACTTCGCCACGGCGCCACGTGCCGTTGGCGGTGATAACGGCCTTGGCCTCGCCATGATTCAATCTTGATCTGATCGGAGCTGGGCCGAAACCAGAAAAGAGCGGCATCACGATAGCGCCGAGCTTCAAAATCGCGAAGAATGCAACGAATGTCTCGGGAAGGTTTGGCA
Organism: Hyphomicrobiales bacterium; assembly: GCA_026400425.1. Classification (GTDB taxonomy): domain Bacteria; phylum Pseudomonadota; class Alphaproteobacteria; order Rhizobiales; family Xanthobacteraceae; genus Tardiphaga. The sequence continues at coordinate 2,008 of JAPLPC010000229.1, forward strand.
TGTAGATCGCGACGACATCGCCTCGCTGAATACCGATGTCGTGTAAACCTTGCGCCAGCCGGCTCACCTCGAAATCCATTCCACGATAAGTCATCGAGCTTCGCTCGCGCCTATCTTCGCCCTCCCAGACAAGAAAGGTCTGGTCCCACACCGCCGTTGCACGATGTTTGTCGATGCAGTTGAGAACGATATTGGTGGTGCCTCCTACGCACCAGCGCGCCCATGCTTCGCCTCTCGATACATCGAGCATCTCGTCGTATTGACGATAGAATCGAATTTCGCAAAACTTTATGACTTCCTGCATCAGCCAAGCGGGATCTTCTTCGGCCTTAGCAGCCAGGCTGTCGTAGCTTTCTTCACCGACGGCGAGCAAGAATGCCGTCAGGTTGCTTTGAGCGACCAATTCATGGGGAGGAGTCCAGATGAAGGATGTGCTTTCGCTCATGTTATGCTTCTGCGATCTTACTCGTTTGGGAGCTCGCAGCCTAACGTCCGGGTCGAGTTTGCGTCAATGGGAGCTATCCAGTTTTTCTAACATCTGTTAGAAATAGTCGTCGGTGAGGAATGTCATGGAAATGATTTCTTGTGAATGGTTAGCTTCGACACCGCATATCGATATACACTCGGCCGAAGTTCGAGAGTTTGTCCTCAGCAACCTTCCGCAGGCCGATACATTATCGCCGATCGAGAAGGCGATTCGCCTGTTCGATGCCGTTCGCGACCAGATCGAATACAATCCGTTTAATATTGGAACGACACCTGATGACTATCGGGCCAGCCACATCGCTAAGCAACCGTCAAACTATTGCGTTCCAAAAGCGGTTCTTTTAACCGCCGCTCTACGCGCAGTGGGTATTCCAGCTGCTGTAGGCTTCGCTGACGTCCGCAATCATCTAAACTCGGTAAAGCTGGCCAACCTCATGGAGACGGACCTTTTCATCTATCATGGCTATGTGGCGCTCTGGCTGGGCGAAAACATGCTCAAAGTTACACCCGCATTTAATAGTGAGATGTGTCAAAGATTCGGTGTCAAGCCGCTCCTTTTCGACGGTAGGAGCGATGCGCTTTTCCACGAATTCGACGTCAACAGCCGCAGACACATGGAGTATGTCAATGATCGTGGATTGTTCGTAGATCCGCCCATCAAGCAGATTTTGAAAGAGTTTGAAACCAAGTATCCTAAGTTGTGGCGATCGAGCGTCGATCGAACACGCATCCGCGACTCGTCTTTCTAAACTAAGCCAGCAGCCTATCGGCTCAATCGCCATGGGTTATTTGGCGTATTGTAGCGCTATCCGGCCGATTTTTTCACGTGCAATCACAAGCTTTTGGATTTGGGCGGTGCCGTCGCCGATCTGAAGACCCATGACATCGACGTAACGTTGGTAAAACGGAAGGTCGGTCGTGTAACCGTAATGGCCGTGCGTCAGGAGGCATTGATGAATTATTTCGCAAGTTACCTTGGGTACGTACCATTTGCACATCGCTGCCTCGGCGGTGTGAGGCAGCCCACGATCGCGCAGAGATAACGTGTAAAAGCAGAGCTGCCTCATCATCGCGAGTTGGGTTTCGGCCTCAGCCAGCGGGAAGCTTACACCTTGATACTGGGCGATCGGCCGCTCAAACGCCCGGCGTTCGGTGCTGTACTTCCAAGCTTCGTCAACGGACGCTTGCGCAGGTCCGATGCATTCAAGTCCAATCAAAGCTCGACTATAGTCGAATCCGGCCATAATCTTTGAGAAACCTTTATTCTCCTCGGCCATCAAACATTCAGCCGGGACAAAAACATCGTCGAAAAAGACGGAGCCGCGGCCGACCGGTCTGGTACCGATGTCGTCGAAATGTGTTCGGGTAATGCCGGGCAGGCTAAAGTCCACAAAAAAAGCACTGACGCCGCGTGCACCGTCTTCGATTGAGCCAGTCCGTGCAAAGACGACGGCTGCATCGCATTGGTCAGAAAAGCTCATCGAGGTCTTTTCGCCATTGAGGCGGTAGCCATTGCCGGACCTTTCGGCGCGCAAAACCAAACTCGCTGCGTCCGATCCACCACGGGGCTCGGTGAGGCCGAGCCCGATGATTGCTTCGCCCTTGATCACCCGCGGCAGCCATTCCTCGCAGATGCTTGGTGTCGCATGCTGGTTCATCATCCCACCCATCAGCGAAGCGAGCAGCTGGACGTAGCTGACATTAAAGTCGCCATAGGCAATCTGTTCGATTATCACACCAGCGGTGGCACTGCTCTGCGCGAGGCCACCGTATATTTCAGGAAGATCGACACCAATAAGGCCGAGATCGCCCATTTCCCTAAGCACCGCTCGATCGATGCGGTCATGCTCCGCTCGCGTTAGATACCGCGGGGCGAGTTTTTCCCGAGCGTACCGTTCGGCGGCTTCGCGGAAGGACCGCTGCTCAGTACTTAGCGTGTAATCCATGACGGGCCCCTAAAGCCGACTCACCAACTTGCGCTCGATCGGATAATATCGCATTCTAACAATTGTTAGAAATAACGCAATCGTGCCTCGGAGCTGTGCTGATGATTGGAGTTTCTGGGTATTCGAGCCTTTTGTCGCCGTTGGGAGTGCGTCAAACAACGCTGCGTAATAGAATAATCATGGGCTCGATGCACACTCGTTTGGACATGGAGCCTAACGGGCTGAAAAAAATGGCGACATTCCTTGCTGAACGCGCCAAGGGCGAGGTTGGCCTAATCATCACGGGCGGCTACGCTCCAAATACCGCCGGCCTCATCGAGCCCGGCGGACCGATTCTGACCGAGCAATCACAAGCGTTGGAACTGCGCCGTGTGACCGACGCTGTTCGCCATTATGGCAGCAAGATATGTTTACAGATTCTGCATGCGGGCCGTTATGCTAAGCAGCCAGAGTGTTTTGGGCCGTCGGATATCCGCACCCGCATCAATAAATTTCCGCCCCGCGCTATGACGTCTGCCGATATTTCGGAGACAATTGCCGACTATGTGCGTTGCGCGCTTTTGGCGAAGGACGCAGGATTCGATGGTGTCGAGATCATGGGATCTGAAGGCTATCTTATTAATGAGTTCACGGTCCTGCGGACCAATGACCGCACAGACGAATGGGGCGGAGCTGAGGAAAACCGGCATCGTCTTCCCGTCGAGATAGTCAGCGGCATTCGCGCGGCTACCGGACCGAACTTTTTGATCGTCTATCGCATCTCCGCGCTGGATTTGGTTGAGGGTGGCGCTACCGGGGACGAGGTCAGTAGGCAGGCGAAGCGGATCGAGATTGCCGGTGCTGATATACTGAACACCGGGTTCGGTTGGCATGAGGCGCGCGTGCCAACCATCGCCTACCCAGTCCCACGAGCCGCCTGGCGATTTGCGGCCGCCCGGCTGAAGAAAAGCGTTGATATTCCCGTGGTGGCTTCGAACCGGATCAATACGCCCGAAGTCGCCGAGGACATCGTAGCATCTGGGGACGCCGACTTGGTGTCGATGGCGCGCCCGATGCTTGCCGACCCGCATTTTGCTCGCAAGGTGCGGGAAGGTCATGCCGACAAAATCAACATATGCATCGCCTGCAATCAAGCTTGCCTCGACTTGATCTTCTCGAATCGTAGTGCCACGTGCCTCGTGAATCCGCGCGCTTGTCGTGAAACAGAATTTGACGACAAGAAAGCAGTAAAAGCTCGCAAGGTCGCGGTCATCGGCGCCGGTGCGGCTGGACTTGCCGCAGCAACAGAGGCAAGTCAGCGAGGGCATAAAGTTACGCTGTTTGAGAGTAGCGATCGCGTTGGTGGTCAGCTAAATCTTGCGCGTGCGGTACCCGGCAAGGCCGAGTTCGATGAAATGCTGCGTTACTACAGCGGGAAACTGTCGGATGAAGGCGTAGAATTGCGCCTCAATACGACGCCGGATTCCGACCAACTCAAACGCGAAAACTTCGAAGCTGTTGTGGTTGCTACCGGCGTGAGCCCACGATTGCCGGACATCGCGGGTATTGATCATCCCAAAGTTGTTTCCTACAGCGACTTGCTCGGTGGGAGAAAAAAAGCTGGCCGCCGAGTGACCATCATCGGCGCAGGCGGTATTGGTTTCGATGTTGCCGAATATCTCTGCCATTCCAATCCCGGTGAAGAGCCGATGTCACGGCGCCTCAATACAGTGGAATTTATGGCCGAATGGAATATTGATGCCACTCTGGCTACAGCTGGTGGGTTGTTGGGCGATCCGTTAGCTCCAGTGCAAAGCCGGCGAGAAATTACCATACTCCAACGTAGGGTAACGCGTCCGGGTGCTAATCTTGGGGTATCGACAGGGTGGATTCTACGCAGCAGCCTTGCCAAACGCGATGTCACGATGATTGCAGGAGTTACATACGAGAGGATCGACGACCACGGCTTCCACGTGAATATCGAGGGCAAGCCTAAGTTGATCGAGGCAGACACGATCGTCGTTTGTGCCGGCCAAGAAGCCAACCGCGGATCATTTGAAAAGCTGAAGTATGCCGGCATCGAAGTTCACATTATCGGGGGCGCGCGGGAGGCTGCCGAGCTTGACGCCATGCGTGCGGTCGATGAAGGCGTGCGTATCGGCAGCGCATTATAGTGCGTTGCCGGCGCGCGTAACGAGAAAGGTTTCTGCTTAGTTCGTTTTGGCGCATCGCACCAGCAAACTGTTGCCACTCCGCTTGATTACGCTACAGGTGCGGGGTTGACTCACTTTGCTTTGGGGAGGGCGGATTCGCGCTTGGCGAACTTCACCGCATCGATCATCTGACGCGCGCAGCTGACACGTCACTAACGTCGCCCATGCGGCCCATTACGTTACGATTTAATTTGAGCCATTGATCGGGGTCAATTGGATAATTGTCCATTCCTTCAGTTCTGACCGTGCCCGGCGCGACACAGTTGAGACGAATTCCAAACTCGGCCCATTCGAACGCAAGCGTTTTCATCATCGATAAAACGCCCCCGCGCGCGGCCGCCGTATGTACGAAGCCACTCAACCCCGAACGGACGCAGGCCGTAACGAAAACGATTGATCCGCCATGATCGAACATGAAGTAATCCGCGACGGCCTTGGTCATTTGCCACGATCCGATAAGATTGTTGCGGATCACAGTTTCGAAGCCTTTGTTGTTGAGTTCGCGCGCTGGTGTGACGAATTGCCCACCGGCGTTGTTGACGAGAATATCAAGGCGGCCAAATTCTTTCTTGATACGCTGCATGGCGAGATCGATCTGTTCAGGTGCGCGAATATCAGCGGGAACAGCCACCGCTTTTCTTCCTAGCTGGCGTATGAACTCCGCACAGTTCTCTATGGGCTCAGCCCGACGTCCGATTAGCGCAATATCTGCACCGCTCCGCGCCATCTCGACGGCAGTCGCGCGGCCCATACCCGTGCCCCCACCGGTTACCAGAGCAACTTGGCCTTTCAACAGGTCTGATGCAAAACGCATAGGCGGGAGCGGAGACATGGCTGTTCCAATTATTTTCTGTTGCTTTCGTGTGTGTCGACGATATTCTAACAGATGTTAGAA
>JAPLPC010000267.1:0-9511 GCA_026400425.1 Hyphomicrobiales bacterium
CAAGTCCGCCCGGAGAGGGAGGCCGCGCTGCTGCGCGGGCGAAACTGGCGATCATAGAGATCGTTGAGCGCGCGCCGCATCGGCGTTTCGAAATAGCGCAGCGACAGGATGCTGAGACCGATCAGGACGGCGATGGCCACCGGCAGCAGCGCCAGCTTGCCGCCGGGGAGCGACGGCGCAAGATAGCGCGCCGCCAGAGTCAGCACGACGGTGGCGACCGGGACATGCAGCATATAGGACGAGTAGGTGAGATCCGACCAGCGCGCGAAGCCGAGCTGCGCGAACCATGAGCTCTGACCGGTGCAGTCGTGGTGGATGGCGAGCAGCGCGATGGCATACACCATCAGCAACGCCGCGTAGATGTTGAGATAGGCGCCGAGCAGGATGAATGACAGGAGCAGTGCGCCGAGCACGCCGGGCATGGCCGGCATCGCCGCGATCCGGTCGCGATACAGGCAGCAGGCGATGCCGAGATGAAACGCCGGCAGCGCACGGAAGACGCCGCCTTTGTTGATCCAGTCGGGCCATGGCTCGGTGCCGGTCATGAGCGTGACCAGGGTGTTGGCGATAAACGGCACTGCGACCAGTGCCAGGATCACCGGCCTGCGGCGGGCGAGCATCATCGCGACCACTGGGAACAGGACGTAGCAGAAGAATTCGGCGGACAACGACCAGCTCGGAAAGTTGAAAGTCAGCCGTGCGCCATCGATGGCATGCAGCAGGAGCAGCTGGGCCGGGATATCGGAGAACGGATAGCGCGCGGCATTGTCGCCGCGGGCCAGTCCAATATGCAACGCGACAGCGATCGCGATGTAAAACGCCAGAGTGGCGAGATGGAGCGGATAGATCCGCGCCAGACGGCGCCACAGGAAGCGGCCGATGGCTGCAGGCGTGGCCACTCGGGTAAGATATTGGCTCGCGATGACATAGCCGGAGATGACGAAGAACAGATCGACGAACAGGTTGAAGTGCCAGGTGTGATCGACGAGGAAACGGCCGGTCGGCGTTTCCTTCACATAGTCGGCATAATGCAGGATCACCACCGCGCTGGCCGCGACGATGCGCAGCCCGTCCAGATGTCGTGTCTCGATCGCATGTTGCTGCAAGAATGCGTCCCCGGTTCGGTGCAGTGGCCGTCGATCAGATGGTCAGCGAGCGACCATCTTGTTTTTCGGTGCGCTGCGCCGCTGCGCCGCACGGGCGGTGAGCGCGGCTATCAGATCGATCACGGTATCGCGGTCGCTGGCTGCAAGCGCGTTCCACCTGCCGATATTCTGATCCGCCGCGGCCATGTATTGATGACGCCAGGCTGGCGTCGCGATGGCGGCGCCGATCTGGGCTGCGGCATTGCCGTGGTTGGACATGTCGATGAAGATGCCGGAATGGCCGAGCACCTCCTGAAACACCGCTGCCTGCGGGGCGACGATGGGAAGGCCGGCATATTGTGCTTCGAGCAGCGGCAAGCCGAGACCTTCGTCATGGGACGTGCATAAGAAGATGTCGGCCTGATCGAGCAGGCGGGTGACGTTGTCGGAGGATTGATAGCCATGCAGGGTCACGCCGGGCATCTGCTCGAGTGTCGTCCAGTCGTCGCCCCAGCCCTTGCGCCCGACGATGTCCAGCGTGGCGCCGGGAAAGCCATGCCGGCGCAGAGCGCCGACGATATGGCCCGCGGTGACGAAGTTCTTGCGCGGCTCGACGGTGCCGAGCGCCACCACACGCAGCGGCGTCGCGCTGACATCGCGTCTGTCGCGGCCCGTCGATCGCAAATTGAAGACGTTGCGCACCGGAGGTCGGTACAAAGTGATCTCGGCATCGGACCGCGTATAGGCGCCGATCTTGCGCTGCGTGTCGCGCGAATTGGTGAGGAAGCGCGGATAGTGCGCGAGAGCGGTCTTGAACGGCGCCGCCATATAGAGCTTCGCACGGATGTTGAGATCGGCGCTGCGCGAGATCAGGAAGTCGTCATGAATATAGGGCAGGACACGTTCGGCGAACGGCCGCAGCAGCGGGCTCGGCGGAAAGCCGGGGCACAGCAGCAGCGCATTGGTGGTCGCCAGCCGTGCGGGCAGGCCGAGCGTCTGCGTCGCGATCATCGACAGGGTGCCGGTAGATGTCACCGGAATGACATCGAGCGGCTTCAGTGCCCGCTCTGAGAACAGTTCCTCGGTGATGCGTTCGAGGCCGGTCACATGGCGGCCGAGATGGGTATGATCGACATAGATGGTCATGCGAACTCCTGATGCCGATGGGATTGTCGCGGTGTCGCCTTCCGCGGCGGCGCGGTGGCCGGCCGCGCGTCACGTGGCAGCAGCAGCGCCATCAAGAGCACCAATTGCGCCAGTTGAATGTTCTTCGACGAAAAACTGACCGAGCTCGCGGCAATCATCAGGATCAGAAGCAGAATGGCCCAGGCGCCACGATGCGATCGCCGCATCAGCTCGATGCTAAAGCAGGTCAGTCCCAGCGTGATCAGGATCGTATGGATCAGGCCGAATTGCACGATGCAGGACACCCAGAAATTCTCGATGCCGTAATTCAGCCCGAGCTGCGACTGCAATGCATTGACGCGAACCGGATTCGGGCCGAGCACCAGTTCGCCCCATTGGAAATGTGACAGCAGGTCGAAGGTCGCGACGCGTGCCATCGCGCTGCCTTTGTCAGACGAGAAACGCAGCAACATCTTGTCGAAGATGCCGAGCGAATAGGCGGCAAAGACAAGGCCGACGGCCGCAAAGATAAGACAGATGGCGCCGGCGGCGACAAGCAGCGGAATGCGTTTGCCCCGTATCAGCTTGAACGCTTCGAGAGACGCCATCATGGCGAGCACGGCCAGCACCGTCATCAATGCCGTTCGGCCACCGAAGGCCACCAGCGAGCCGAGCGCGAATGCGATCAGCGGAATGCGCAACAACAGCGGCGGACACACCGCGGGCCGCAGCACAAGCGCCATGATATAGGCGGCCACGATGCCCGATGCCGTGAGCGGATGGCCGAGCAGTGCGGCGGAGCGCCACTCGCCCAGCACGATGACGCTGCCGAGGGTCAGCGGCACGATGCGATGGCCGGAGGCGAATTCATAATAGCCGATGACGATGTTGAGCAGAAGGGTGGCATGCATCGCCCAGATCAGCGGCTTGCGCTGTTGCGGCGTGAGTCGCCAGATCAGCAGGCAAAGCAACACCGGCAGCAGGAACGTGTCGATGATCACGGTGAACGGTCGGTCCAGCACGAACATCTGGATCAGCAGGCAGAACCAGCAGAACAGATGCACCAGCAGCAGTTTGGCATCGGAGAAGGCGCGGTTGATCTCGCCGATCGGATCGCCGTTCCGCATCAGGATCAACAGCGTCGCCATGAAAGTGAGGAACGTCGCGGGATGCAGCTTTTCGAGAAAGTTGCCGCCGGCGGTGAGGTAGTGGATCTTCAGCGTGGTCAGGACGCTGCCCGACAGCGTGAAGATGGCGATGATTGCGACGGTGAGCAGGCCGATGATGGCGACATCGATCAGGCGACCGACATCCGGCAGCGAGCGCCGCTGCGGCAATGGCGCGCCATTCGCCGCGGCAAAAGCGCCATGACGCTGCGCGGCGCGATGCTGCATGTGATGGCGCTGCAGGTGAGGCGCCGACGTGGCGCGGATCAAGGTCACCTGGCCGTTCCCGCCGTGGCGGCGATCCCGTACGGCTTGAGATAGGCCGAGCTGCGATAATAGTCGTAGAATCGGATCTTCGAGAGATCGACCTGGGTCAGCACGGTGCCAAGCAGCCGGTCGTGCACGGGGGCCAGCAATTCCATTGTGTGTTGCACGACTTCGCGCGGCGTCTGGTCCCACGCCATGGCGAGCAGAATGCGGTCGGCGAGCTCAGCCAGCGCGCGACCATCGACGAGCGGGATCAGGGGCGGCGAGTCGATGATGATGAGCTCGTAATGAGACTTCAATCGTTCGAGCACCTCGACCATCTGATCCGAAAACATCAGTTCGGTGATGACATCGACATCGGTCATGGCCGGCGATGGCAGGATCGACAGTCCGGTCGATCGATCGAACAGCAGCGCTTGTTCGAGCGACACCTCGCCGGTGGCGACTTGGAACAGGCCGGCCTCGGCATTCGGGCACAGTGCACGCGTCATGCCGGGATTGCGCAGGTCGGCATCGATCAAGAGCGTCTTGATGCCGAGGGTTGCGAATGATAGCGCGAGATTTCCGGCAAAGGTGGTCTTGCCTTCGCTTTCGAGTCCCGACGTGATCAGCACGGTCTTCACCGGCGCGAATTTTCGCGCGCGCTGGATCGACAGACGCACTGCGCGGATCGCTTCGGCGAAGAAGGTGCCGGGCTCTTCGATGGCGTAACGCATCAAGGGCGGCTGCAGCGACGGCGGCAACAGGCGCATGGTGCGCGGGTCGTAACTCTCCAGTTCCTTGCGTCCACGCTTGGCCCGCGAGGCCAGTTCGCGCGCGCCGATCGCCGGCAGCGCGGCCAAAGCGGGAACGCCGGTGATGCTTTCGGCCTGTTCGAGGGTCTTGATTCTGCCGTCGAGATAGTCGGTCAGGAACGCCAGCACGGCGCCGGCGCCGAGCCCGATCAGAATGGCGAGGCCGAGAATGAGTTTCGATTTCGGGGCCGACGGCGACAGCGGCACGCCGGCCGTGGAGACGATCCGCGAATCCGGCAGCTCCAGGCTCTCCTGCGCCGTGGTTTCCTTGGAGCGCGCAAGATAGGATTCGTACAGCGTGCGATTGGCTTCGGCCTCGCGCTGCAACTCGTGCAGACGCACCAGCGCCTGGCTCGACGTGGTGGAGACGCCCTGCAACTGATCGAAGCTGGCCTGCAGCGACGCCTCGCGCGATTGTGCGACGTCGTAATCGTGCTTGGTGCTCTCGATGATGCGCCGGAGTTCTTCGTTGATCAGCCGCTGGGTATCTTTCAGCTGCGCGCGCACATTTGCCACCATCGGATGGCGCGGGCCGTATTTGCTGGTGAGATCGGCATCATTCTTGGCGATGTCGGCATATTGGGTGCGCAGCTTGCTCACCATCTCCGACGAGACGGCCGCGTTCAGCCCGCCGGCATCGGCGCCCGATTTGGACAGTTGCTGAACCTGATCATATTTCGCGCGCGCTTCCGCCGTCTGCACGCGGGCGGCAATCAGCTTGTTGTTGAGGTCGGTGATTTGCTGGTCGTTGACGGTGACGCCTTGTGCCACCGACAGATTGTTCGCCGCGCGATAATCGGCCACAGCCTTTTCGGAGCTGACGACCCGGTTCTTCAATTCGTCGATCTGACCGCCAAGCCATTTGGCCGCGATCTTCGTCGAATCGTATTTGGCGCGCACCTGTTCGTCGAAATATGCGGAGGCGACGGCATTGGCGATGGTCGCTGCCTTCTTCGGTGATTCCGAACTGACGGCGATATCGACCAGGAAGGTGGTGCCTTGTCGGGTCACCTTCATCCGCCGTTGCAGGATGTCGACTGCGTTGGCGCGCGCGATTTCCTGCGCACTGAGGCCGCCGGACTGGCGCTCGCCCCGGAACAGGTTCTTGATCGGATCGAGCAGGCCGGGCTTCGGCATGAACTCGTCGTCCTGCGCGAGCGCGAGTTTGTCGACCACGCGCTGCGCCGTGGAGACCGACTGGATCAACAGCGCTTGACTTTCGATCGTGGCATCGTCGGTGCCGATATTGGTCGGCGTGGTCTGATTGGTCTCGATCATGGTGGCGCGACGCGGATCCACCAGCACGGTCGACACCGCCGTATAGAGCGTCGTCGCCATCATCAGATAGACGAGCGCAATAGCCGCAAGCGCGGCGGCGGGAGCCAGCGCCACGCGCCAGCGCCGTCGCAGGATGCGCGCCATCTCGCGCAGATCGACCGTCGGCGCCTTCCAACCCTCGATCGAGGTCGGGACCGGATCGGCCGCAGGATAGGCTTGATCAAAATTGCGCTGTAACATTGATCCCTACCAGATGCTTATCGAAGCTGAAGATGGGCGTGTTGCTGTCGCGCGAGATGTAGCGATGGTAGACGGAGATCGCGCTGAAGCGGTTCATCAGATACTTCACGCTCGCATTGGTCGTGGTGACGGTGTCGCGGCGATCCTGGCCGAAGAAGCGATCGGTCTCGTAGCCCGCCGAGGCCGACAGCACGACATTGCGCAGCAACTCGTAATCGGCGCCCACCTGCACCGCATTGGCGAGTACGCCCGTGGAGCTGGTGTCCGACGTCTGCGTCACCAGTTGCTCGGCCTTGACGTGGATGTCGAGCAGCCGTGTCGGGCTCCAGGTTAGCTTGGCGCGATAGGACGGGCCGGACACGGTGCCGATCAGCGGATTGTCGAAGCGCTGCTCGACATAGCCGCCACCGAACTCGCCCTTCACCAGCCGGCCGAGGCCGACGGTGAAGCCGGACAACACGCGGTAGCCCGTCGAATTGATCGACGAGCCGGGGATGCCGCGCAGGTCGCGCTCGTTGGCCTCGGCGCCGGCAAACCAGCCGAGCGACGGCGAGAAGGCGTAATCGATCCTTCCATGCACGGCATAGATCTGGCCGTCGCGCGCGCTCTGATCGATGATGCTGCCGTCCTGCGCGCGCGCCGTGCCGAATTCGTAGGAGTCGACGCGGACGCCTGCGGAAGTCGTGAGCCGTCCCCATTCCTTGCGCAGCGTGAGGTCGCCGGAGAACAGATTATAAGGTGTCGGCGTGACCGCATTGGTGGGCGAACTCAGCGATCCCACCCCTTCGTTCAACCGTGCGACCTGAAAACTGCCGAGAACCACCATGTCATGGGCGACATCGAACCAGCCGGCGCCTTTGAGGCTGACATTGGTCTGATCGAGGCTCGAATATTGGTTGTAGATCGTGCTTTGCGAATTGAGCTTGAGATCGATGCCGTGACGTTCCCACAGCGTATGCGCGCGCAGACTGGGTTCGATCGTGGCGGCGATATCGGCATTCTTCTGGGTATTCGAGGCGAATACGTTGCTGTCGTACAAAGCGCCGGTCATCAGCGACGGATTGAACATCCAGGAGCCCGCGCGGATGCCGACGGGTTCATATCCCTCATGCTGGCGACCCTTCACCGGGGTATCTTCGGGTGCCACGGGCTCGTTGCTGTTGTCGCGCGTGTCGCGATGCTCAAGTTCGGGCAGAGCGGATGGCTCGAAGATGCGTTGTGCATTCCATGGCACGCCTAGCGGATCCATGTTGTTCTGAATCGCCTGTGCATCGGCGGGTGACGACAGTCCGAGCAGCAATAGGGTTGCGGGCGCCAGCGCGAAGCATGCGAGGCGTCGCATAGCCAGCGCGGCGCGCCGCGCAGGCTGCGGCAGCCCGCTCGCGTCGTCCTCCATTCGTGCCGGCGAACATGTCATCATGCATCCCTTGCGAAGATTGCTTGCTTCGCGATCAAACTGCCGTCGAGACTTGATTGCTGCTCATAGGTTCATCGCAAAGCCTGCAAGAACGGCAAACCCGCGATCAACAAAGCGCCCCCGCTAGCACATGCTCAACGCACCGTCGATGAAACGCACCTCGTCGATCTCGCGCCGATCTTTGCGGCACACGCGACATGATGTTCGTCGCACCGCACAAGATTACACAGCGTAAAGAGACGAGACTATGGCAGCGCAATGCGAAGCGCGTGTTATCGCGGCATACGCACATGCGGGTGCATGGCGATATAATGAGAATGAGAGGAGAGTTAGAAGTATCGCTCGGGCACGCGCACATTGTCGCCGGGATAGACCAGCACCGGTGCGTCCATCGGATAGATCTCTTCCACGGTGGAGCCCGCACGGCGCAGATACACTTTGCCTTCATTGGCGCGATAGGTGTAGCCGCCGGCCGTGGCGACGGCATCGAGCACCGTCAGCCCGACCCGATACGGATATTCGCCGCTCTTCTTCACTTCGCCCAGGATATAGAAGGGGCGGTAAGCCAGCATCTCCACATTGACGCGCGGATCCCGCACGATTCCTTTCGAGAGTGCTGCAACGATGCTGCGCTCGAGCTGGCGCGTGGTGAGACCGCCAGCCCGCACTTGGCCCGCCAGCGGAATCGACACGTTGCCGTTGGCATCGATTTCATATTCGCCGGTGATGTCGGGCTCGCCATAGACCTTGACGCGCACGCGATCGGTCGGACCGAGCATATAGGCGCCTGACGGGGACGCCGCCGCGGCACGCTGCTGTGCGGAAGCATGCGGGGTATCGATGACCACGCTGACGAGCGCCACCAAAAACAAAACGAACAGTCCGGCGAACCGGCGAACCGAAGCCATTACAAACCCCCAACTCAATACGAAAACGATCGTCTGCATCACTGCGATGACATCCGCTCGCGAACTGTCCGGTAAAAAACGGCGAAAGAAAGAAGCTGCAGCGTCTTGCACCACGTCATCGCCTCGTTGGGCCGCGGCGTCGAACTGCAATGGTTTCAGAGAACCATGATCTCAGTGCCTTCGATGGCGATGCAGGTAAGCACGCCGCTGCGCCACGCGCCGGTATCGATATTGGCGCGATTGGGGAGAATTTCCGCATGAGCGACAGGCGTGTGGCCGTGCACGACATACAGGCCATGGTCATTGGTCGACTTGAGGAATTCGTCGCGGATCCACATCAGATCCTGTGGGTCTTGGGCGTCCAGGGCGACACCCGGCCGAATACCTGCATGGACGAACAAAAAGTCTCCGCAGCGAATATTGTTCCGCAAGCAGCGAAAAAAAAGTTGATGCGTGGTGGGAAGCGCGGCACGAAGCGCGTCCTGCACATCGTCTGCGGTTTGGTCGGGCGTCGGTGTGATGCCGTACGACGCGAGCGTGGCGAGGCCCCCGAGCTGGCGCCAGCCATTCAGCGCAGCGGGATCATTGAACAAAAACTCTTCCATCAAGGCTTCATGATTGCCGCGCAAGCAGATTGCATGATTCTGCACCAGGCGGACGGCCAGCAGATCGAGCACGCCTTTCGAATCCGCGCCACGGTCGATGTAATCGCCGACATAGACCTCGCCGGCGAAGGCAATCGGCCGGCGCTGAAGATCCTCGTCGATCCGCGCGATGACCTCCTGCAGCAGATCGGCGCGGCCATGCACATCGCCGATGGCGTAGATGCGCGTGTCCGGCGGTAGCGTGGCCTTGCTGGGAGAATGGCTTGAAGATGGGTGCGGCATGATCGTTTCACTATGCCGGGGAAGCCGCCGCGGTCAAATCTCAGAAGAAAATGAACTGCATAGCCGCTAAAATAGCGATCCAGACCACTGCCGTTGCAAGAACGACGAGGCGGCGCAGCTTGCGATCGGTCGCGCGGTCGGAAGGCGATCGGTTGGCGACATCGTTCACTGGTGCAAGGCCGTGCGTGTGATCAGCGCTATTCGGCAGCACGACAACCTTGCTGTCGGTCGTGATCGGCTGCTTCATCCGCCTCAATGTCATGACCGTGACCGACGTTGCGGGACGTCAGTGACGTCCGGTTTCAAAATGTCATACGCGGCAAATACTGCCGACCCCTTTAGCA
>JAPLPC010000267.1:9572-11136 GCA_026400425.1 Hyphomicrobiales bacterium
CGCGCGCGGCGATTGCCGTCGTGATGAACGAATGATGATACAGTCGTCGATCAGGCGGCATCGCCAGGTCATCGAGGGCCTGAGGTGAGTGTTATTGCATGGCAGCCCCGAAAGGAATGCAGTGCGAGGCAGTCACAAACCACCTAACCGCTTTTTCTCACAGCCGTTTTTCCGCGCCGCACAAAAACAGGCGCAGGCCGTGCCGCATAGTCGTGCACGGCAATACCGTTTTGCGGCCCCAATTCGCGCAAAGAGTTCAACAAGTTTCACTGCCGAGCAAGAAGCGAATGGACGAGAGCGCGACGACGTTGATTTTCGTGCCATCGAACACGCTGCTTCTTTCGAACCGATCATTTTGTCCGCCAAAGTTCCAGCAGGGAGCGTTACCCATGGTCTCTACTGTTTCAGTTGGTCTCGACCGAGCCAAGGTTACCGAACTCTGGAAAGGCCAGCAGTTCATCTCGGTGCGGCCGGTGGAGTTCGCCGGCGGCCGCGGCGCCTATGGCAGCAGCGCCTATCGCGGTCGCCGCTCTAGGCAAGCGGTGCGATGCGAACCGTCGGCTTCGCTCACCAAGCGGATGTTCGACGTCATGGCATCAGGCGCGGCGCTGTTGTTTTTCCTGCCGCTGTTCTTGATGGTCGCGGTGACCATCAAGGCGACCTCGCCGGGGCCGGTTTTCTTTACGCAATACCGCTACGGCTATCGCAACCGGATCTTCAAGATCTACAAGTTCCGTTCGATGCGCAACGACCTCGGCGACAAGCGGGGCGTCCAACAAACGGTGCAGGGCGATGCGCGGGTCACCGCCATCGGCAGGTTGCTGCGCCGGACTAGCTTCGATGAACTGCCCCAGCTCATCAACGTGCTGAAGGGCGATATGTCGCTGGTCGGGCCGCGCCCGCATGTCCCCGGCATGCTGGCGGCCGACATGCTCTATGAAAATCTCGTGCCTTATTACTTCCAGCGCCACAGCGCGCGTCCGGGTATCACCGGGCTCGCCCAGATCAGCGGCTGCCGTGGCAGCACCGCCGATCCCGCATTGGCCATCGCGCGCATCGATTATGATCTCGATTACATCGAAGCGTGGTCGTTGCTGAAGGACATCCGCATCATCGTGCACACGGTGCGCAAGGAATTCATTTCCGGCAACGCCGTCTGATCAAAGCACCTGCATTCCATCGAGGTCGTCGGCCATCCAGGGTCGCGTCGTCCTTCGTGACGGCCGGCAAGGGCGTGCCCGGACCACGCAGCATCGATCACTGGCGACAGCCAAAGGTGACAGTCATGACCGCCACGCAACGCACCAAACAGCTCCTGAAGGACACATTCCCCTCGATGTGGTTGCGCTGGCGCTTCATGAAGCGTCCTAAGACCGCCGAGCGCGAGCTGGACTATCTCGACAGGATCGTGCCGGCCGGTGCTGTCACCGTCGATGTCGGGGCCAATGTCGGGCTTTATACGCAGAAGCTGGCGCGGTTGTCGCGCGAGGTTCACGCTTTCGAGCCATCGCGCGACATGGCGACATTGCTGCGGCGGACCTCCGCGCCGAATGTCAGCATCCAC